>NZ_JBFTLX010000048.1:0-45963 GCF_056396665.1 Cupriavidus sp. 05T313
GTTCTGTCGTGAAAGGTAAATACGTCGCGCATATAAATGTACACTTCGGTGACCGTCAGGCGGGTGCGCGTGTGTGCTATGCGATGATAAAAAAATCCACCAAGTGCGGCATAAAACGAAAAGGCACCAAGGGAACCATAGAGATCGTCCATCCAAAGCCCATTTGGGTGCGCTACGCCTTTAGGCCACATCAGGAATTTTGATATATTATCGCTATCAACGGAGTTTTTCTGATACTGATACTCTTGATGCCACTGCTGTATGTCTTCTCTGGATTTATTCCATGTATCCACATGGTATGGTGAAGGATCACGGCGGGAGCACATCAATTTTAAAATGTTATGCGCATCTAAATTAAATGGCTTTTCGTTTATAAGTTAATCGAATTTTTCCTTGGYGCGTGGATATTTCAATATCCAAGCCAACTTAAACATGGTTGTATCAACCATACTCGATGGGAACGGCTTGCAGTCTTGATTGATGCCTCTAATTGCCCCCTTGTCGGTGTTGGCATAGTTCAAATCACCGGCCAACCACTTGCGCATGACCTTAGCCGACATGGGCCATTCGATGCGCTCCATAGCGCCCGGTATATCTTGCAAGTCAAACAGTTTAACGCGTGGCTTTTTTACCGCTGGCGCAGCGGGTGCGGGGGCTGGTTTCGGTGGTGGTGGCGTATTCAGTCATTCGTGAAAGTCTAGAAAGCCTTCGATCAAGCTTTTCGGCGGGCGCCTGGGCTTTGGCGGCTTTTTTGGCGGAGGGGGCGGCGGTGGTTGATTTCGCAGCGGCGACGCGGTTCGATCCGTCGAAAGTGCGAATTCTTCTGCGTCTAAGACTGTGCAGGTCTTGCTGCCAAGATTCCACAGCGGACGAATGGTGCTTTTTTCTAAGAACGGAAATTGCTTTTCTGATGTATCCATAAAGACGAACTCCATCGACTAGCCTTCGCTTATAGCAGAGACGTCTGTGGAACAAAATCAGAAAATCCTATTTTGAAGGCAAAGAATGTAAATTCTTGCAAACAGGGGCGGCGCGTTGAATGAAGCGCGCCCGCGCTGGCTACGCGCAATAGGGCAGGCGCCCGCCGCATCATCGCTTCCGACTGCGGCTGTTGTGGTTTTGCTGGAACAGAGGCACTCACGGCTTATACCCCGTGCGGTGGCGCATACGGGCCACACACCAATCCACCCAAGATAAGCGTCAACAAGGTTTATAGGCAACGTCTATATCCGCCAGTCTACGCCCGGGCAAGCGCAGTACAACCTGGAAAGCCAGCGTCGGCAATATGGATTGGTGGATCGGGGCGGGGCCCGGGCACTGGGCTGGGAAGAGGTTGATGTCATTGGTGACGCGATCTGGGTTGCTCGGGATCGGGCATGCGCCGGCGCGGCTTTGAGCGCTTGCTTGGGCAGTTGCGCGACGGCACAGTGGGCGCGGTGTTTGCCATCGAAGCTTCGCGGCTGGCTCGCAATGGCCGCGACTGGCATACGCTGTTGGAGTTCTGCAGCCTGGTCAACGCCTTGCTGATTGACGCCGATTCCAGGAGGAATCTGGCAGGCATTTGCGAATGCTATTTCGATCGCGTCGTCGAACGGATCGGTACTGCTTTTCCCGATTCCATCCCTGATATCGATCGCCCGCAACGCAATTGACCCATGAGTCTGCAATCCGTAATGGCCTTCCTGGCGCAACGGATGCGGCCATCCGGATTTCGCCCGAGCACCCGGCGCGGCTCGTCAGGGCGCAGTGGGTAGATGTGGCGCAAAGGCCAGGCATGACGCCGGAAAACGCGCACGCAAAGCGGCTTCAAAAAGCACCTGATGTAACATGACTCCCCAATCTGCCCAAGGAGAGGGAATGTCTAAAGGTTTGGTATTGCTGGCCGCCGCGCTGACGGCGCAAGCGCTAATGCTTTCGGGTTGTGCCGGTGGCGTTAACGCGAGTTCCATACAGGCGTCGGAACCAAGGCGCGTGCATTCCAATGCCAGTGTCAGCGACCTGGTGCTGTGCCTGAAAGGCAGGCTGGGGGATGACGCCAGCGTGGTCGCATACCCGGAGCCGGGGCGGGTCGATATCCGGGTCGGGCGCGCCCAGGATTCCGATTACCGGTTTTTTCACCTGATCAGCTTGCGTCGGGCCCAGGAAGGCTCGGATGTCGAGATCCGCAGCGCGGATGAATGGCATCCCTGGCTGAGTGCCAGCCGGATAGCGGGGATGGTGGATGACTGTGTACCGGGAAAGGCGCGCTGAATAGCCTTTCCTCCATGCGCTCGCTGAAAGCGCGGCGCCTGCCGGGTCAGCGCTGCGTGGCGTGGGCCCGCGCGCTGTCCGCGTTGCCCGGATCCGCATGGCGGCCGGTGCGGCTGGTTCCGGGCGTATCGTCCGCCGCGCCGAAGCGGGGCGGGTAGAGCGGGTGCCGCAGTGCCGCGTAGACAAGCACGACGGTGGCAATGGCGGTGATCCAGTCGATCAGGTCTTTCATTGGCGTTCCTCCACGTTGCCTGCATGGCGCGGCAGTTCCGTATCCAATGACAGTAGCCAACCGGCGCGGCCCGGGCAACGAAGCTTTGGTGCAATCCATATGCGCTGGCGCCGCGGGGAACCTACAAGATCAGTTTATAGCCCTCATGGCTGGCCACAAAGCCGAGCCTTTCATAGAACCGGTGCGCGTCCGGACGGCCCTTGTCCGTAGTCAGCTGGACCAGCGCGCAGCCGCGAGCCCTGCACGCCGAGATTGCCCATTCGAGCATCTGTTGGCCAATCCGCGCGCTACGGTAGGGTGCGGCGATCCGGACTGCTTCGATCTGCCCCCGCCATGCCCCTCTCCGGGCAATGCCCGGTATGAACGATATCTGCAGTGTGCCGACTACCGCATCTCCATCCATGGCGACCACGAGACGCTGATTCGGGTCGGCTTCCACGGCTTTAAAGCCGGCAACGTATCGTTCGTCCAGGGGCGAACCGACAGTCTCCCGCTGGCTGCCAAGCGCATCGTCCGCCAGCAATCCGACGATGGCGGGAAGGTCGGCCGGCAATGCGGTGCGAAAAATGATGTGTTCCATATCTGAACCGTGGGGAGCGCTGGCGCCAGGGGAAAGGCAAGTATATCGTCGCATACTGAAGCCCCGGGCGATCGCCGGATCGCCCGGGGTTGCCGGCAAACCGCCTTCGCGACCCTGGCTCGCGAGGCGAGCCGTCATGCTGGGAGGCTGAAATGCGCAAGCTGTTCTTCACCACGGGATCGCCGTTCGCCCGCGCCGTGCGCATCGTGCTCGTCGAGAAGGGGCTGGATTTTGAGCGCGAGGAAACCTTCACGACGCCCAGCGTCGAGGAACGCGCGAGGATCACGCCAACCCTTCAGGTGCCTGCCCTGATCGACGGCAAGCTGACGCTATGGGACTCGGCCGTGATTCTGGATTACCTCATGTCGGCCTATCCGGTTGCGGCGGTGCCCGAAGGCATGCGGCCCCTGGCCGCCCGTTATGTGCGCTCCGGGGAAGAATGGCATGACAAGCTCGTTCTCGCCACGCTGCAAACCTTAGGCGTGTCGACGACGACGGTGTCGCAGCTGCAATGGTCCGGCATTCGCCACGAAGAAAACAGCCATGCGGCCCGGTGCGCCATTCGCAACCAGCATCTTCTCGATTGGTTCGAGTCTCAGCTCATCGGCACTGCGGACGGCTTTGTCCCTGGCGTGGTATCCGCCCAGGATATCCTGCTCGCCTGCATTTGCCAGTTCATTGAAACTCGCCCGTTGCGGTTGTCCTGGCGCGCTCCGGATCGCCCCAAACTCGTTTCGCTGATCGCTCGCATGGAACAGCGGCCGTCCTTCCAGCAGGAAGCCGCGCTTTGGTGGGAGCCAGGGGTCACTTACGCCACTGCCGCCGAGGTGGAGTGGGCGAAGCGAAAAACCATTTACAGTGGACCTGGCTTCAGCGAGTGGGCGTCACAGCGCGCGGATTAGCGAATCCGGCCCAGGCACCTGGCCCGACGCTTCAAGCGCCGTACTCGTCGCCGCTGGATGGGGCGTACGGTAAAACCTGCTCGTGTTCGTCGGGCAGGTTGCGCGCGACGATGGCTCTCGCGGCTATCGTCGCACTCAGGTTGAATTCCGGACAAACTGCGTCAATGCCGCGCCGGGCACGCGTGTTGCAGCCAGAGGATTTCAAACGCCTCGGGCGTCATCGCCACCCCGTCAAACTCCGGATCCGCGTTGATCTCGTCGAGAAGCGGTACGGGGACGAGCCCAAGGTGGGTTCTTCCGGTTGTTGCCCCGACGCTTGCGAAGCCTACGCTTCCATCCGGGAAGAACTCCAGTTTCCGGGTCTCGAAGCGCTTGCCATTGAGCTCCGACACAAGGCGAACCGGCTCCGAGGAAAGCTCGTGCCTCCAGATGACGTCGATGTATTCCACGGAAATCCCCCTTGGCGAAATGCAATCTAGTCCTTGCTGGTCGCTTTCGATCGTTACGGGTACGAATGCAGGTACGCCAGCAGGTCCTCGATCTGCCGCTCGTTGCCGAGTCCCCAAAAACGCATCTTGGTACCGGGTACAACCTTGCCCGGCGACCTGAGAAAATCGCTCAGCGTCTTTTCAGACCATACGATCCCTGATTTCTTCATTGCCGGAGAGTATGTGTAGTCGTTGGTTCCTCCGGCGGTCCTGCCAAAGATGGCATTGAGCTGGGGACCAAACGCACCGCGCGCGGATGGCCCGACGCTGTGGCAAGAGGCGCATCGCGTGGTGAACAACGCCTTTCCGGCCTGTACGTCCCCCGCAGCGTGCGCCGATGTTTGGATGGCTAGTGCCAGAGTCAACAATGCGGCTGTTTTCATGGCGCTTGTTCGGAATAGGGGAGGCGCAGCATTATATAGCGCCTCCTGGCACCGGAAAGAGCGCGTGCCGCTGACGCAGTATCAATGCAGCGCTTGCGTGGCCGGCGGGCGCTCAGGCGGAGACGAGGCCTCAGTCATCCCGCGTCAACACTTCGAGCAGCTCGATCTCGAAGATCAGGTTCGAGTTCGGCTTGATGTGAGCCCCGACCTGTCTCTCGCCATAGGCGAGATGGGCCGGCACATGCAGCTTGCGCTTGCCGCCGACTTTCATGCCCATCAGCCCGATATCCCAGCCTTTGATGACGCGCCCTGTCCCGATGACGCACTGGAAAGGCTTGCCGCGATCGTGGGAGGAGTCGAATTTGGTGCCGTCCTCCAGGTAGCCGGTGTACCGGGTGGTGATCAGGGCGCCCTTGACGACCGCTTTGCCGTCGCCGGGCTGGATATCTTCAACTTGTAGTTCGCTGCTCATCGCTTGCTCTCGTTCATGGTCCGACGAGGCAGAGTTTACAGCGACTGTGCCGCCGCGCTATCGCTGTTCGGGAGGGATCGTCGCGATGCCCGCGGAAAACCGCGCATGAGCGGAAGGATCCACCGGCCTGTGCTTGATCTTGGCGCTGGCGGGATCCTTGCCGAGGAAGTTGTCGTTCTTCCAGTTCTTCGATGGCCTGACTGGCCTTGGCGCGAAGCCGCCTCCACAATTTGGGCAGACATTGCCCAGGACTTCGTCCACGCATCCGGCACAGAATGTGCACTCATAGCTACAGATGCGTGCTTCCAGCGAAGCTGGCGGGAGCGCCTTGTTGCAGTGTTCGCAGGTTGGCCTGAGTTCCAGCATGTTCCCTTCCTCCGTATCGGTAGCCGCGTTAGCCGTGATAGCCGAAGCGGTAAATTCGCTGCCATACTAACCACAAGCAAGATCGGCTGCTATTCGAAAAATGGACAAATATGGAAAAAAATGTGCCATGAAGCGTATCTATCTTGTACTGCCACCGAATGTACACATCCTCGATCTCGGCGGACCGATGCAGGTCCTCGGCTCGGTGGCGGCGCTTGGCATTTCGCCAGTCGAACTGGTCTGCGTGGGGCCGCTGAAGGAACTGACAAGTTTCCAGGGTCTGGCGCTCAGCGCGGTGCGGCCTTTGCCAGCCCGGCTGGTGGCCGGCGATGTCGTCATCGTGGTGGGTTTCAAGCTGGCGGTTAGCGCGCTGTCCACGCCGGAACAGCAGCAGATCGTCCGTTGGCTGCAAACCGTGGCGAAGCCCCGGCTCGGCGAGATCACGCTTGCCAGCGTCTGCACCGGCGCCTTCCTGCTCGGGGAGGCCGGCCTGCTCGACGGCCGCAACTGCACCACGCACCATGATCACCTGGCGCGGCTGCAGCAGCGCCATCCGCTGGCCCGCGTGCTGTCCAACCGGCTGGTGGTCGACGATGGCGCGCTGATCACCTCGGCGGGTGTCGCGGCGGGCATCGACCTCGCGCTGCACCTGATCCGGCATCGGTTCGGCACGGCCGCCGCTATCCGCGTCGCGCGGGAGAACGTGGTCCCGTTCCGCCGGCTGGGCCAGGACCCGGCGCTTGAGGTGCCGCTGCGCTACCGCGATCACCATCATCCGGTCATCCATGCCGTGCAGGACTTCCTGACCGGGCAGCCGGCCAGCGCGTTGCCATATCGTGAGCTGGCCGAACGCTTCGCACTGAGCTATCGGCATCTGGCCAGGCTGTTCCAGCAGGAGTGCGGCGTTACCCTCAAGCAATACCAGCAGCAGCTACGGCTCGATCTGGCGCGCCGGCTGTTGAAGGACAGCGACTGGGCCGTGGAGATCGTTGCCGAGCGTTGCGGCTTTGCCAGTCCGCAGGCCTTCCGCGCGGCGTGGCGGCGGGAGGAGCCGGTTGCGCCCTCGCTCTGGCGGGCGCAACCTTGACGCCGCCTGGCTTATTGCGCGCCGTGCTCGCCCAGTGCCGGAACGTGGTCGTCGCTTGCCGGCAAGCCAAGGGAGAATTTGACGGGGAAGCCGAGCGTGATGGCTTGCTCCCCCGGCAATGCACGGATCATGCCGCGTGCCTGCACATGCGGGTCGGCAAACAGCTCCTGCGCGCTTAGCGAAGGAGAGAAGGGAAGGTCCACCGCAGYGAAGGCGTCGGCCCACTCCGCGAGCGTTCGTGTCAGGAAGATGCCCGTGAGCAGGCCGTTCACCTCTGGCTTGTGCTGCTGTCGGCCCGCGCGGGAACTGAACCGGGCATCGAGCAGCGCCGGGAACGCGGCGCCAAGGGCATCGCACAGGTTCAGCCAGAACTTGTTTTCGAGGATGCCCATGGCAAGGTGCCGGCCATCGCGTGTCTCGAAGATATCGTTGTCCGGCATCACGGTGGGCGATTCCTGGGGGCGATCCTCGTAGCCGCGCGCGGCCCATGCGCCATGCGCGGTCCAGGACAGGATGGCATCATGGATCGAGACATCGAGATGCTGGCCGTGGCCATTCTGGCGCGCGCTCATGATGGCCACCGCCAGCGAGAGCGCGGCGTAGCCCGAGGCCGCGTAGTCGGAGACGCGGGCACGCGGGCGCGAGACCTTGTCCGCCACCTGGACCGGGACGGACCAGTAGCCCGCCAGGGCGAGATAGTTCAGGTCGTGGCCGGCATGGTCGGCATAGGGGCCGGTCTGGCCGAAGCCGGAGATGGAGCACAGCACGATGGCGGGATTCACTTCCGCGAGCATGTCATAGCCCAGGCCGAGACGCTGCATCACGCCGGGCCGGAAGCCTTCGACAACGGCGTCCGCATCCCGCACCAGGCCGAGGAATGCGCTACGCCCTTCCGCGGATTTCAGGTCGAGCGCGATGGATTGCTTGCCGCGATTGAACTGGGCAAACACCGCGGGGCCGAGTTGCCGGGAGGTGTCGCCAATGCCGGGCTGCTCCACCTTGATGACATCCGCGCCGAGTTGCAGGAGCAGGCTGGTGGCGTGCGGGCCCGGCAGCAACTGGCTGACATCGATGATCTTGACGTCCTTGAGGCAGGACCACTCTGGTTTCATGGTGCTTTCCGGGTGAGGTGGATTYAGCTTACGTCGCCGTTCATGCCGATCGAGCGGATCAGCGTGCCGTAGCGGGCGCTGTCGGCGGCTACCGCTGCGTTGAACTGGGCCGGGGAGGCGCTGCGGCGCAGCTCGCCCGCGTTGGCCTTGATCTGCGCATCGAGGCGCCCGCTGGCCTGCAACTCGCTGACGGCGGCAAAGAGCCGCTGGGTGAGTTCGGCGGGAAGGCGCGCGGGGGCAAACAGGCCGGTCCAGTTATCGAGGACGAAGCCGGGCGGCATGGCCTCGGCAAACGTCGGTACCTCAGGGAAATAAGCCGAGCGCGCGGATGACGACACCGCCAGCGCCCGGACCTGCCCGTTGCGCAGGTATTGGGTCGCGGTGCTCAGCACGGGCATGCCGAACTGGGTCTGGCCGCTGAGCATGGAGGTAATGATCTCTGTCGCACCCTTGTACGGGATATGGACGGCTTCGGTGCCGGTCTGGTGCAGCAACGTTTCGACGGCCAGATGCGCGATGCTGCCTTTGCCGCCCGATCCGTAGTTGAGCTTGCCGGGGGCGCGTTTCATCGCGGCGATCAGGTCGCCCRCGGTCTTGTAGGGCGCATCCGCGGGGACCACGAGCGCGGTCGGCCCGCCGGAGATCGCCGCGATGGACGTGAAATCGTGCGCGGGATCGTATGGCATGTTGCGATACATATGCACATTGATGACATGCGTATTCGCGAGAATGCCGAGCGTGTATCCGTCCGCCGCGGCGCGCTTCAGGGCGCCGGCGCCGATGATGCCGCCGGCGCCGGGCATGTTCTCGACCACCAGCGGCTGACCCAGTTGCCGCCCCAGTTCGGCCGCCAGCGTCCGCGCGATATTGTCGGGGGCGCTGCCTGCCAGGAACGGGACGATCAGGCGGATGGGACGGTTGGGATAGGCGGCGGCGCGCGCCGGGGCCAGCACGCTGCTCAAGGCGGCCGCGCTTGCCGCGGCAAGCCAGGTTCGGCGGTTCATGGGTTGTCTCCTTTTTGGGGCCGCGCAGTCTTGCCGCGCCGGCTCGTCAACGTTTGCTTGTGCCTGCCCGCTCAAGCTTGCGCCTGCATGGGCTCGAGAATTGCCCGGGCGATGGTATTGCGCTGGATCTCGCTGGTGCCAGTGAAGATCCGGAACATGCGCAGCTTGCGGAAGGCCTGCTCGACCGGATGCCCTCGGGTGACACCGACATTGCCGTGGATCTGCACGGCTTTGTCGGCTACCTCGAAGCAGCGCTCGGAGATATAGAGCTTGCACGCCGCGGCCTTCATGCGCAGGTCGGCACCGCTATCGGCCAGCGCCGCCGTCTGCGCGATCATGCTCTCGCAAGCCCACAGCGCGGCGGCCATGTCCGCCAGCATGTGCTGGATTGCCTGGAAGCGCGCAATGGGTCCGCCGAACTGGCGCCGCTTGCCGGCGTATTCGAGCGAGGCTTGATAGGCCGTGGTGGCCAGCCCCAGCATGGTAGGGCAGTGCAGCAGCCGGTTGACGTTGATCCGCGACATGCCGAGCTTGAAGCCGTTGCCTTCTCCGCCAAAGATATTGGCGCGCGGCACCCGTACATTGGTGAACTCGATATCCGCATCGATATGCTGGCCCGACATCGGCACGTATTCGGTACTGACCTTGACGCCGGGCAGGTCCAGGTCGATCAGCACGGCCGTGATGGCCGGCGGCGAGGCTGTGGCATCGGTCACGCACATGACGATGGCGAAATCGGCGAATGGCGCACCGCTGATGTAGTGCTTGCGGCCATTGACGACCAGCTCGTCGCCATCCGCCACGGCGGTGGTCGAGATGCTCTGGGCGTCCGAGCCGGAATGCGGCTCGGTGAGGGCAAAGCAGGTCGACTTCTCGCCCCGGATCACCGGCTGGAAGTAGCGCGCGAGCTGTTCGGGCGTCGCGTACTTGAGCATATTGCCGACGCGCGGCGGGCCGCCCAGGTCCCCCAGCACATGCGGCGCCAGCACGGCGCCGCTGGCGGCCAGGTCCGCTTTCAGCGCGCACTGCTCGGCGATATTCAGGCCCTTGCCGCCCAACTGGACCGGCAGGCAGGCGGCATAGAGCCCCAGCTCGCTGGAACGGCGCCACACGCCGCGCAGCACATCCCTGGGCCAGACGTCTTCCGAGCCGAGGCCAAGCTCCCGTTCCAGCGGCAGCAATTCCTCGTCGATATAGCGGCGGATCGCGGCGCGGGTCTCGATGAGCGTGGGGTTGGTCAGATGGTCGAACATGGCGATTCTCCTTAATTCACGCGGCGGGACACGCCTTGCCAGTACGGCTCGCGTACCAGTTTCCGGGCAAGTTTTCCGCTGGCGTTCTTGGGCAGGTCGGCAACGAAGTCGATGGATCGCGGCGACTTGTAGTCCGCGATCCGTGCGCGGCAGTGCGCGATGAGGTCGTCGGCGCTGGCTTGCCGGCCGGGCCTGAGCGCGACGACAGCCTTGACGCTTTCGCCCCATGTGTCGTCAGGCACGCTGATCACGCAGGCTTCCATCACGTCGGGGTGCAGGTACAGGGTAGCCTCGACCTCGGTCGGGTACACATTGAAGCCGCCGGAGATGATCATGTCCTTCTTGCGGTCGACCAGGTAGATGTAGCCTTGCTCGTCGACTCGGGCCAGGTCGCCCGTGCGCAGCCAGCCGTCGGCAAGCGCCTCGCGCGTCAGCGCCGGCTCGCCCCAGTAGCCCTGGAACACATCCTCGCCGCGGATCACCAGTTCGCCGATTTCGTCACCGCGCACTTCACGTCCCTGCTCGTCGACCACGCACACCTGCGTCTCACCGAGGGCCCGGCCGCAGGACGCCAGCCGTTCGGGCCGGTGCGCCATTGCCTCGGCATGGTCGGCTGTGGAGAGGCGGGTCACGCCGGAGGTGGACTCGCTCGCCCCGTAGCCTTGCGAGAGGATGGGGCCGATACGCTCCCATGCCTCGCGGATACGGGCCGGCGCCATCGGCGCGGCGCCGTAGGCCAGCGTCTTGAGGCTGCTCAGGTCGGCGCTGGCCAGGGTTGGCTCGGCCAGCAGCATGTTGATCATGGCCGGCACCATGAACACATGGGTGATGCGCAGCCTGGCCACTTCCGCCAGGAAATGCGCGGGCTCGAATTTGTCGAACAGGACCAGGGTCGCGCCGGTGTACAGGTAGGGCTGCATTAACATGCCTGAGGCGTGCGTGACCGGCCCGATCAACGCCAGGCGATCGCCGGGCCGGGCGGGGTTGTCCATGCCGAGCAGCATCTTGCGCAGCGCCGCGAGGCGGTTGCCGTAGCTCTGCATGGCCGCCTTGATCTTGCCGGTGGAGCCCGAGGAGAAATGCAATACGGCGAGGTCATCGGAGAGCGGCGCGGCATCGACGGGTGCATCGCTTGCGCCTGACAGCAGCGACTCGTAGTCGGCATAACCTGCTGCGGGGCCGCCGATGGCGATGAAGGTCTCCACCGACCCGAAGCCCGCGGTTGCCGGGGAGTAGCCGGTATAGCCCGGCCCCGCGATCATGACCCGGGGCGTGCAGTTCTCGGCGACATCCGAGGCTTCCGCGGCGGTGAAGCGCGGGTTCAGCGCCGCCTTGACGAGGCCGGCCTTATACAGGGCGCACTCGATCTCGACCAGTTCCGTACGGTTGCGAGACTGAATCGCCACGCGGTCGCCCTTGACCAGGCCGAGGCCCAGCAGCGCGTTGGCCAGGCGGTTGGAGCGCTCGTCCAGCTGGCGGTAGGTCAGGACCCGGTCCTGATAGAGGACCGCGGCGTGGTCCCCCCAATAGCGTGCGGCGCGGCGCAGGAAGAAAGCGAAACCCATTTTGTGTCTCCGTGGTGATTCTTTGCCGTAGTCTGTAAGATGCGTGGCATCACCACAATGCCGTACTGGCTATAAAGACATAACCAACAGGAATGTCAGAATGGAGACGAGGGATCTTGAGTACGTGCTGGCTGTGGATGCCCACGGCGGCATCGGCCGCGCCGCGGAGTCGCTGGGCATCAGCCAGCCAGCCCTGACCAAGGCGGTGCAGCGGGTGGAAGGGCAGATCGGCCTGCCCCTGTTCGAGCGCACGGTCCACGGCATGACCCCGACGCAAGCCGGCGCGCAGTTTATCGAACGCGCCCGGAGAATCCGGCTGGAGTATGAGGATGCGCTCAAGGAGATGCAAGGCATCCGGACCGGCGAGCAGGGCATCCTGCGCCTGGGCTATTCGCCTTCCATACCCAACGCGCTCTTCCTGGGCGCCTGCCGCCAGCTTGTGAAGGAGCGGCCGGTCGCCAGGCTTCGCCTGCGCAGGCGCATGGCGCGGGAACTGATGGATCTGCTGCTGGCGGGCGAACTGGACCTTGCCGTCGCGCCGATGCAGAAGCAGCGCGCGAGCGAGTTCGCGGTGGAAGAATTGTTCGACGACCGCCTTGTCGTCGTGGCTGATGGCGCGCACCCGCTGCTGCGCCGGCGCAAGGTGAGGCTGGCGGATCTGGTGGGCCAGGAATGGTTGCTTCCCGCGCCGCATATCGCCCTGCGGCAGCAGGTCGACGCGGCCTTTCGCAAGCAGGGGCTTGCCGAGCCGAACTTGCGGATCGAGACTGATTTTGGCAGCGCTTCGTTGTTCCAGCTGGTGAGGGGCACGCAGATGTTGAGCRTGTCGGGCGGGGATTCGGAGGCGATGCAGATTGGCCTGCGGCCGTTGAACCTGGGGCTTGAAGAGCTGGATTTGCGCCGGCGCGTGGGGGTGATCTCGCGGGCTGGGGCTTATCTTTCGCCGCTTGCGCAGCGGATGACGGTGTTGTTGCGGGAGCAAAGCGGTCAGGGGGGGGATTTGTAGGCGCCCGCAGGGCGGGGGGGCTCTATATGTGTGGCTGATTGCTGTGTTCCTGCCCGGCAACTGCAACTGCTTAACGTCAACGGCTTAAGGTCAAAGGCGGTTTCACCCCCCTGCGGGGGGCGACCTACTTTTCCTTACGCGCAAGATTCAGGATAGCCAGGTCTCTGCGCAGATCGTCCTTGATGCCCTGGAAGGACAGGTTCTCGTCCTGCAACCTGCGGATCAGCGTCCGCGAGGACATGTGGAGCTTGCTCGAAACGTCGTCCAGTGTTCGCCCCAGGTCCGCATACAGTAGCTCGCGCACCTTCAGTCGCATGACGTGCTCGTGATAGGAGGTGAAGATCCAATCACGGGGCGCTCGTTTCAGGAATTCGCGTACGTCGGCCGTGTTGCGTTCCGCCCGAATTCTTCCAAGCTCCGCGCGGAACGTGATATGTGAGAACTGCCCCCCAAAATCAATGGGGGCCGGGAAGAGAATCGGATAGTCGGCTGCAAAGGAGGGGCGTTGGAAAACAAACACCACCCTCTGCACGGGGACCTCCCGACCGACGAGCCATGAAACAATGCCGTGCGTGAGTTTCAATATCAAGGCATGGCCGAAGCGGTTCACGCCAATCTTCGTGGAGCGGGGAATCAACTCCAGGCTCATGCTGTCTCCAGCTTGCGCGAGATTCAGGCGGTAGTCGTCCAACAGCAAATTCCAGACCTGCGTGAAACGGTACAGCGCCACACGGATCGTTGGCGCATCCATTACTGCACGGACGATGTACTTCAGGGACCCGGTCCGTATGGGACGGCTCCATAGCCCCATCATTTCGTCACCTGTCGCGGCGGCGCTCTCCTGGTACAGCCTGACGAGTTGATCGTGCGTGAGTCGGGAGGCGGGATGGCTGATGAACTCCTTGACAATACCTGCCTGCTTCAAACACTCGTCCAGAGTCGGCTCTGAGCACAAGGCTCGCAAGCTCAGCAGTAAGTCTTGCACCAGTTCGAGCGAGACCGTTGCCGTTGACACGGATCCAGCCGCCTTGTCCGTCCGACCTCCATTTGCTGTGATGCTCAAGCTGTCCATGGCACCCTCGCGCAGCAGCAAGGGCCGCCGGTCCCACGCGCCAGCGCCGCGTGTTTGAAGGCAAAGGGGGATTGCAGTGCCGCAAAAATGCCCGCTTGATCCCTTCCTGGTGAACGCATCCGCTTGCGCCTCCTGAGGCGGCCTCTTCCTGTTGAACTGAGCAATACCGGTTTCCGGACCGACCGGGGCATGCGCGCCTTGGCGCAGCCCTTCCCCCAGTCTACCTGAGTCCGCTCCGTTGGCTAGTCGAATGTTGGCAGTTTTTGCATATTCGCCGTCGCCATTGGCAATTGGGGGATGGAACGAAGCCACCTATTCTTCGGTGAAAGGAAAAGGAGACGACAACATGGTGCAACCGGGAAACATGATGCGCATGCCCTTGCTCATCAATTCAATCCTCACACATGCCCTGGAAAGCAGTGCGGATCAGGAGATCGTGACCGCGCTTGATGACGGTAGCCTGCATACGTACACATACCGGGAGTTTGGGCGCAGAGTGAAGGATCTGGCTGTCGGCATGGGGCATCGAGGATTGCTCCCGGGCCATCGCGTGGCGACATTGGCATGGAATACCTATCGCCACTTGGAGATCTACTATGCCACCGCCGGCATCGGAGCGATCTGCCATACGGTCAATCCACGCCTGAGTCGCGAGCAGATCGAGTTCATCATCAACGACGCCCAGGATGTCGTGGTGTTCTACGACGGGCACTTCGCAGAATTGGTTGAGCAACTGGAGCCGCGGTGCCCGTCGGTGGCACATTGGGTTCTGCTCAACGAGGACGCCGATCAAGACCATGCCGGGATGCACTACGGCGCCTGGTTGGGAAACGACGTTCGAAATTTCGAGTGGCTGGAGTTCGACGAGGACACTGCATGTGGGCTGTGCTACACGTCTGGCACCACCGGGGCGCCGAAGGGCACGCAGTACTCTCACCGATCGACCGTTCTGCATGCCTATGCATCCAGCCATCCAAACGCGCTGGCGATCTCCTGCAGCGATGCGGTCATGCCGCTGGTTCCGATGTTCCACGTCAATGCGTGGGGATTGCCGTACTCCTCCCTGATGTCCGGGGCCAAGATCGTCCTACCCGGATCGAACATGCAGGGCGAGCGGCTCTACGCCTTGTGCGAGCGTGCCGGCGTGACGCTATCGGCGGGTGTGCCGACGGTATGGAAAGGGGTGCTGGACCATGTCGAAAGCCGGGCACTGACATTTAGCACGCTCCAGCACATCGTCATCGGTGGCGCCGCGTGCCCGCCGCACATGATTGCATCCTTTCGCGCACGTAACGTGACAGTGCGCCACGCGTGGGGCATGACGGAGGTCTCGCCGCTGGGAACCGTCTGTCAGCTACTACCCAAGCACGCGTCGCTGCCCGGCGACGAGACGCTGCAGGTGCTTGCATCGCAGGGGCGGCCGCTGTTCGGCGCACGCTTCAAGGTTGTCGATGAGGAAGGTAAGCGGTTGCCCCATGATGGGGTGTCCACCGGGCACCTCATGGTCCAGGGCAACTGGGTCATCTCCCACTACTACGGCAAAGCCGAGCCCGCCACCGAGGACGGCTGGTTCCGCACTGGCGATGTCGGAAGCATCGATGCGGATGGCTACATGCGCATCACGGATCGCAGCAAGGATGTCATCAAGTCCGGGGGCGAGTGGATCTCGTCAATCGAGATAGAGAACATTGCGATGGAGGAACCCGGCATCGAACTGGCGGCCTGCATCGCCGAGTCAAGCGAGAAATGGGGCGAGCGCCCGGTTCTGTTTGTCGTCCCCAAACCGGAAGGTTGCCTGTCTGCCGAGCAGATCCTCGCACGCTATCAGGGGCGCGTCGCGAAATGGTCGATTCCCGACAAGGTCGTGTTCATCGAGCGCATGCCGATGACGGCCACAGGAAAGATACAGAAAGCGGCGCTTCGCTCGTTGCCGCTGCCGACCAAACCTCAATAGCACGACGGTCGTGCTCCTCCCCCTTCATCCATTCCAAAGGAGTCGTTCCATGACTGAACCCTTCTTGCTGACGTCCGAGCAGGGCAACATCGGCATCATCACGCTCAACAAGGCGCGCAAGCGCAATGCACTGGACGAGCGCGCAATCGCCGAGATCGACGCCTATTTCTCCAGCATCCCCAGCCACATCCGCGCCATTCTCATGACGGCGCAGGGAGATCATTTCTGTGCCGGTCTGGATCTCAAGGAACACCACGATAAGGAGCGCAGCCCGGTTGACTTCATGCGCGTGTGCCAGGGATGGCATCGGGCTTTCGACAAGATCCAGCACGGTGGCGTCCCTGTCATCGCTTGCTTGCAGGGGGCCGTGGTGGGCGGCGGTCTGGAACTGGCAAGCGCCGCGCACGTGCGTGTTGCCGACAAGAGCACCTTCTTTGCATTGCCAGAGGGGACGCGCGGCATTTTCACCGGCGGAGGGGCGACGGTACGCACCGCCAAGATCATCTCGGCCACCCGGATGGTGGAAATGATGCTGACCGGGCGTGTGCTGGATGCAGAAGAAGGCGAGCGCCTGGGCCTGGCCCACTACGTCTGCAATACCGAGGCCAACCCCAAATCGGCGTACGACCTGGGCCTGGAGCTGGCGCGGAGGATCGCAAGCAACGCGGTGCTGTCGAACTACGCGATCGTCAGTTCCATCAACCGTATCGCCGACATGGCATCGACCGAAGGGCTGTTCGCCGAAGGGCTGATGGCCGCTGTCGTGCAAACCGGGCGAGACGTGCAAGAGCGGCTGGGCGAGTTCGTGGACAAGAAGGCCTACAAGGTTCGGCCGAATGGCTGATCGGCGTCAGCGTGTGGATGCAGGAAAAAAAAGACGACAAGGACGGAGACAAACAATGCTATCGAATGAAGAGATCTGCCGGCGACTTCCCGGCCACCCCGACTATGAGCGGCTGAAGACGCTGCGCCGGCGCGTGGCCTTCTGGTTCGCCGGTGTGTGCCTTGTGCTCTGCATGGGGTTCATACYGACTGCCGTGCTTGCGCCAGCACTCTTGGCGGTTCCTTTGAGCAGCAAGGGCACGTTGACCAGCGGTCTGCTGTGCGCAACCGGTCTGATCCTGTTGTCGTGGCTCCTGACGGGCGCCTACATCCATATCGCCAACACCCAGTTCGACAAGATGTGCGAACGCCTGATCTCAATGGTGCGCACATGAACACGGAAGCCATCCTGATTTTCGGCGGCTTCGTCGCCGTCACGCTCGGCATAACGTACTGGGCGTCGCACAAGACACGATCGACTTCGGACTTCTACACCGCCGGTGGCGGTATCACCGGGACGCAGAATGGGCTGGCCATTGTGGGCGACTACATGTCTGCCGCAACGCTGCTGGGGATATCCAGCCTGGCCTTTTCCAACGGGTTCGACTCGCTGATCTATGCGGTGTGCGCATTCATGGGCTGGCCCATCATCATGTTCCTGGTCGCCGAGCGCCTGAGAAACCTGGGCCGCTACACCTTGAGCGACATCGTTTCCTTCCGTCTCGACGAACGCAGCACGCGGATCTTCAGTGCCATCAGTTCGTTGACCGTGGTGCTGTTCTATCTCATTGTCCAAATGGTCGGCGCGGGTCAACTAGTGCAGTTGCTGTTCGGAATCGACTACACCTATGCCGTTATCAGCGTTGGCATCCTGATGATGGTCTATGTCGTCGTCGGGGGCATGGTTGCCACGACCTGGGTGCAGATCATCAAGGCCATCCTGATGCTCGGCAACGGCGTCCTCCTGACGGCGCTGGCGCTGAACTACTTCGACTTCGACTTCTCCGCGCTTGTCGCAACTGCGGCGAATAACCACCAGGCCGGCGAGGCGATAAAGGGTCCCTGGAAGCTGATGGGCAATCCGGTCTCCGGCCTGTCGCTGGCGCTCTCCCTGGTCTTCGGGATCGCCGGGCTGCCCCACATCATGATGCGCTTCTTCACTGTGCCGGACGCGCGTGCCGCCCGCAAGTCGGTATTCGTGGCCACGGGATTGATGGGGGTGTTCTTTGTCATCATCTGTTTCCTCGGCCTGACCGCCATGGCGATCCTGCCGAACTATCCGTCGTTCTATATCGATGGCAAGGTCGGTGGCCCGGTGCTGGGCGGCTCAAACATGCCGATCATGCACCTGGCCACGGCGCTAGGAGGCAATCTTCTGTTCGGACTGCTCGCCGCCGTGTCGTTCGCCACCATTCTCGCCGTGGTCAGTGGCCTGACGCTGGCGGGAGCGTCCGCCATAGCACACGACCTGTACGCCAAAGTGCTGCGCTGCGATGATGTTTCACCATCCGAGGCGATGCGGGTGAACCGTATGGCGTCGATAGGCATCGGCGTCGTCGCCATCGTCCTGGGCCTGCTCTTTCGCGATCAGAACGTTGCATTCCTGGTGGCCTTGGCCTTCAGTATCGCAGCATCCGCCAACTTCCCCGTATTGCTCATGTCGATGTACTGGCGCGGCCTGACCACCCGGGGGGCGCTGGCCGGAGGCATCGTTGGCCTGGGCGTGGCCTTGACCCTGGTTGTGCTGTCGCCGGCGGTGTGGGTGCGCATCTTCGGGTTCGCCACGCCGCTTTTCCCATATGACTATCCCACGCTGTTCTCGATGCCGCTGGCTTTCCTGATGATCGTTGTCGTGTCCCTGACGGATCGCACCAGGCGGGCCTCACTTGACCGAGCAGGATTCCCGGCGCAAGAGGTGCGCGCCGAGACGGCGGTGGGGATTTCGGCAGTGTCCCACTAAACCCGGCATCGGCGACTGCCCACCTTGCTGAGGCACACCAGGATGTGCCTCCTTCCTGCCCACGGGTCAGGCGCCGACCATGATGCCCGAGATCGCGCCTGTTCCCTTGTGTGGACGCGCCAAGGCGCAGGGCCTGCCCAATTCAAGGATTTATTCTTTCTCCAGCGAGAACTTCATCATGACAGAGACCAGAAACAACAGCGAAATCACCCATTACATCGGAGGCGCGCTCACTGCGGGTGGTGGCACCCGGACTCAACCCATCTACAATCCCGCGACCGGCGCTGTCAGTCGTCACGTGCGCCTTGGCAATCAGCAGGATTTGGAGGCTGCAGTTGCTTCCGCCCGGATGGCATTTCCATCTTGGGCAGATACCCCGCCAATTCGGCGCACCCGGGTGCTGTTCAAGTTTCTGGAACTGCTGGGCCGAAACAAAGATGCACTTGCTGCACTCATCACGGCCGAGCATGGAAAGGTCTTCACCGATGCCCAGGGTGAAGTGGCGCGTGGTATCGACATTGTCGAGTTCTCGTGCGGCATCCCCCAGCTTCTCAAGGGAGATTTCACCGATCAGGTCAGCACCGGCATCGACAACTGGACGTTTCGACAACCGTTGGGTGTCGTCGCCGGGGTTACGCCATTCAACTTTCCGGTCATGGTGCCAATGTGGATGTTCCCAGTAGCCATCGCGGCGGGCAACTGCTTCGTGCTCAAGCCCAGCCCCATCGACCCCAGCCCGAGTCTGTTCATCGCAGATTTGTTGAAGCAGGCCGGCCTGCCTGACGGCGTGTTCAATGTGGTGCAGGGGGACAAGGAGGTCGTGGATGCGCTACTGGTGCACCCGGATGTGAAGGCGGTGTCTTTCGTCGGCTCTACGCCGATCGCGAATTACATCTACGAGACGGGCGCACGCCACGGCAAGCGGGTACAGGCGCTCGGCGGGGCCAAGAACCATATGGTGGTGATGCCCGATGCCGATGTCGATCAGGCGGTGGATGCCCTGATCGGAGCGGGCTATGGTTCAGCCGGCGAGCGTTGCATGGCGATTTCGGTGGCGGTACTCGTGGGGGATGTGGCTGACAAGATCATGCCGAAGCTGGTGGAGCGCACCAAAGCACTGAAGGTGCTCGACGGTACCAACCTGGAAGCTGAAATGGGGCCCATCGTGACCCCCGCGGCGCATGCGCGCATCACTGGCTACATTGAGCAAGGAGTCAAGGAGGGAGCGCAGTTGCTGGCCGATGGCCGGACGTTCAAATACTCGACCGCCGGCATGGGCTGCGATGGGGGGTTCTGGCTTGGAGGAACCCTCTTCGATCATGTCACGCCCGAAATGAGCATCTACCGGGAAGAGATCTTCGGTCCGGTGTTGTCGTGCGTTCGCGTGACCGATCTTGCTGCTGCAGTGCAACTCATCAACGACCATGAGTTTGGCAACGGCGTTGCGTGCTTTACCCGTGATGGCAATGTGGCCCGCGAATTTTCTCGGCGCATTCAAGTCGGGATGGTGGGCATCAACGTGCCTATTCCAGTGCCGATGGCCTGGCACGGGTTCGGTGGGTGGAAGAAGAGCCTGTTTGGCGATATGCACGCCTACGGCGAGGAAGGGGTTCGTTTCTACACCAAGCAGAAGTCCATCATGCAACGCTGGCCCGAAAGTATTAGCAAAGGCGCAGAGTTTGTCATGCCGACATCCAAGTAGGTTGAACCCTCTTTTCCGCTCTTTTTGCCCGCCGACGAGGCGCCCCATGCGGCCTGGTACACCTTGACGGCTCGCTTCGCATCGCGCCGGGGTGTGGCCCGTCCTTGGGGGCGCGCCACACGGCTGCATCGAGTCGTGATCTGGCGCCATCGCTCTTCTTTGCTCCGGCTGCCTGCCTACCCCAACAGCAGCACTGCGCCGCAGCCCGTCAGCGCCAGCGTCCATACGCGGTCGAGGTTGATCCATCCCGTGCGCAGGAAGGCTATGCCGACGCGGTCGTAGACCAGCAACGCTACGGTGCCGATAGCGAGGAGCATGGTCAGCGTATGCAATCCCAGCGCCAGCAGCGCCGGCATCAGCGGGCCACTGGCGGCCGGCCCGCCGGCCACGGCGCTGCACACCGGCAGCAGCGCCGGCACCAGCATCAAGCCCGCCCCATGCGTGCCGGCCATCAGGAATGACCACAGCGCCAGCCCGGCCATGCCGGCCTGCATGCCCACGCGCGGATGCTGGCGGTGGCCGCGCAGGGCGTGCCAGCCGGCCCAGGCGATCAGCACCGCGCCACCGGCGCGCGCCAGCCATTGGGGATCGAGCAGGCTGCCGAGCGTGAGCGTGGCGGCCAGTACCAGGGCTACCGCCAGCGCATGGCCAAGCGCGATCGGCAGCAGTGCCAGCAGCACTACCTTGCGCCGTCCGCGATGCAGCCCGAGCGCTACCGCGAACAGCCAGCCCATCGCGGGATTGATGCCGTGGAACAGACCCAGCGCGGCGATGGCCAGCCAGGGCCACCAGAGTGGCCACAGCGTGGCGAAGTGCGTGCCCAGCGGCACGCCCGAGGTGGCGGGCATGGCGGGGCCGCTATGGGTAGCAGTACGAATCCGACGAGCAGTCGCCGCCTTGCAGCCTGACCTGGTGCGGACGATGGCCCGCCGGCCAGCGCAGGAAGAAGCGCGGGTCGAACGCGATGCCGCCTTCGGGCGCGGCGTCCAGCTTGACCATCCAGCCGTCGATCCCCTCCGGGTAGAACTGCGGATCGACCGCGCCGTAGAGCGAGTTGGTGAAGTAGACGCGGCGCCCGTCGCGGCTGACTTCCACCATCTGCGGGCCGCCGTTGAGCGCGGCGCCGCCGGCGCCGGGATGCGTGGCGCGCGAGACGATACCGCCAATGCGCACACGCCCCCTCTGCTTCGGTGCGAACGGGTCGGAGACGTCGTACTGCAGCAGGTCGCCGGTGCCCCAGCACGCGACATAGAGGAAGCGGTCGTCCATCGACAGGTCGATGTCGCTGACCAGCGGCGGCACCGCCTTGAAGCCCTTGAGGATGGGCGGCAGCAGATCCGGGTCCGCCGGCTCGGCGGGAATATCGATCACCTTGCGCACTGCCCACTTGCCGCTGTCCCGGTACCAGACCCAGATCGATGAAGACAGGTCCTTCAGGCTGATCACGCAATTGACGAAGCCGTACGCCTTGGTGGGGTCGTGCGCGGGGCGCAGCTCGAACACGAGCTGGTACTCCTCGCCGAAGTCGATCTCCTGCAAGTGCTTGCGTCTGGTGAGATCCCAGAAATGCAGGCGGCGGCCGTAGCGCGAGCCAAGCAGGATCTCGGGCACCAGGCCGTCCTCGATCATGTCGGGCGTGCCCCATTCGCTGGTGACCAGCGTGTCGTAGCCGAGGTGCCACCAGCCGTCATAGGCAAAATACTGCGGGCCGCGTTCCACCTCCCACCGCCCGAGCGGCTCGAAGCCCTGCTGGTCCAGCAGCAGGATGCCGCCCGGCCCCTTGCCCTCGGCATTGCCCAGCGCCGTCACGTAGATACCGGCGGGGCCGCAGTGCACGGTGTGCGGGCGCGTATAGCCGGTGCGTTCGGCCAGATCGGCGGGCTCGATGATCTTGGCGATGGCCGGCCGCCGCGGGTCGGGCTGGGTGTCGATGATGTAAATGCGCGACGAACGCAGGCCCGGCACCACGAGGTAGCGCCGTTCCATATGCGGGTGCGGGGCATTCGGGCAGAGGCAGGAAGAGCAGGCGTTCCAGCCGAAGTGATGCAATTCGTCGCCCGCATACGGCATGGGCAACTGCCCGACGATGGTGGCATAGGTCCCGGATGCGGGATCGACGTCGACCACGGCAATGCCGTCGGGCTGGGTACGCGTGGGATCGAACATCGCCACATAGGCGAGTGCCTCGGGCGGCGCCTTTGCTGCCAGGCGGGGCGATGGGTAAAAGCTGGGGTCGGGCTTCCAGGTTGCCATGATGCGCCTCCTCGTACCTAGCCGTGAACCTTGCTGGATAACACTGGCTTAGAACTATAGGACACATCGCGGCAGGCTGAGCCACGCCAGGCACGGGGGATGGACGCCGCCGGTGCAGCGTCAATAAAAAAAGCCAGGCGACGGGCCTGGCTCGGAGTCCAACGGTATCCATGCGCAGCGCCTTAGCGCTCTCGCGATGCAGCGCTCGAAGGCGGTATCGAATTCCCGATCCTTGCTCCGCAAGCGCCCCGAGCCTCGATGGTAGACGTGGTACGAATCGGCGGAAGACTTTTGCGCCGGTACCTCTCCCTCGTCGGTCCGCTGCATCGCGCGGATCTCCATCATCCCGATAATGACGGTAAAGCCCTTGGAAATGGCCATGGCACCTCCGGGAGAACGCCCGATGGCGTTCAAATTGCTGGGCGGGAGAGGGGAGTCGGGCGGCTGTCCGACGCAGCCGTCTTATTGAACCCAGCATGTGCCATGGCCGCAGGAGGAGCAAGCTCCTCATGTTATCTGGCGCACATATGACGGCCAATGCCGGAACGGATGGGCATGGAAGCGATTGCCGTGCCAGGTCAGAAGGCCGGAATCAGCGATCCCTTGAACTCGGTCTCGATAAACCTGCGTACTTCATCGGACTGGTAGGCCTTCACCAGTTTCTTCACCCACGGTTTGTCCTTGTCCTCCACGCGGGTAGCGATCAGGTTGGCGTAAGGCCCGCGCGCGTCTTCCACGGCGATGGTGTCGCGCTGCAGCGAAAGGCCGGCACGGTAGGCGTAGTCGTTGTTGATCGACGCGGCGGCGAGGTCGTCCAGGGCGCGCGGCAACTGGGCCGCGTCGAGCTCGATGAGCCTGAGCTTCTTCGGGTTCTCCACCACGTCCAGCGGGGTGGCGTTGACGCCGTTCTCGCCCACGCCGGGCTTGAGCTTGATCAGCCCGGCCTTTTGCAACAGCAGCAGCGCGCGGTTGCCGTTGGAGGGATCGTTCTGGATGCCAATGCGGGCGCCTTGCGGCAACTGGTCGGGCGACCCGAACTTCCTGGAGTAGATGCCGAGCGGGGCGGTCAGGGTCAGGCCCACCGGCACGATCTTGTAGCCGCGCGCCTTGATCTGGCTGTCCAGGAAAGGCTTGTGCTGGAAGGCGTTGGCATCCAGGTCGCCCGCGGCCAGCGCCTCATTGGGCTGCAGGTAGTCGCTGAAGGTGATCAACTGGATTTCCAGCCCGTCGCGCGCCGCCACTTTCCGCACCACTTCGAAGGTCTGCTCGGCATTGCCCACCGACACGCCGACCTTGATCCTGCTTTTTTCCTGCGCGTGGCCAACGCCGGCGCCCGTTACCATCAGTAGCGCCGCCATCGCGGCGGCTTGCCATCGCTTCATTCTCTGCTTCCTCGCTAGGTTGGGAGGCCGCGTGGCGGCCGACCGCCGAGTATAGAAAGCGCGCGCTGCGCCGCGAACTGATGGTTTCGTCTTAGCTTAGAAGGCGGGTGCGCAAGGCAGGGACGCTAGGACTGCCTCTCGGCCGTGGCCGGGTTCGGCCCAGTGCCGGCGGCCGGCGCCGTCTGCGTGGACCGGTAGCTGTACGCGAGCGCCAGCAGGATGACGATGGGTACCGCCAGGCACCAGAAGGATGCAAACACGTAGGCATAGGCCCCGGACACGGCCCCGGCGGCGAACGCGCCGATGGCGGGGACCATCTTGCGCAGCCGGTTCTTCGCGGGCGCGATCTTGTCGGCCGGACCGCGGGCCAGTTCTACCAGGTCGATGATGACCTGCGTGCTGTTGCCCGTCATGATGGTGGTCGGCACATGGTCGGTCAGCACGATGCGCGACTGCGCGTTCTGGACCGCCATCGCGGCCACGCCCAGCATGCCGGTCGCGATGGCGGATGGCATGTCGGGTGAGGTGACGGGCGAAGCCAGGCAGCCGGCCAGCATGAAACAGGCCAGCAGCACCCCTTGCGCGACCAGCAGCGGCGGAAGCGGCGGCTTGCCGCGCGCCTGCATGGCATCGATCGCGATCTTGGTAGCCGCCACCGACAGGGCGAACACGGGCAACGCCAGCATCTTGGCCGCCACGCCGGTGGTCGAGTGCGCCAGCTCCACGCCGACCATGACAAAGTTGCCGGTCACGTGCGCGGTGAACAGCCCGAACAGCGCGATAAAGCCGACCACGTCGACATAGCCCGCCACCAGGCTAAGCCAGGCGGCCTTGAGCACGTTGCCGGCGGTTGCCTGGGTTTGCGACGGCGATTGCGGCGTGGTTTGCATGGCGGGATCATGTTTGTGAAGTGGCGGGCGCTTGCCTGTACTACAGCATAGAACGGAACCATGGGTGCGAGAGTCTCAATGCCTGCATCGCTCCCTCCGGACAGGAGCCGCACCCGCCGCTCAGGGCAGCGTGGTGCCTTGATCCGCCTGCCAGATCGCATTGCAAATTCCCTTGATTTTTTCAAAAGCTGGCCCATAATCCGGATGTCATGCAAACGTTTGCAAAACAAAAGTAGCGAGAGAGAGGCATATGGAGACGATACTTGCCCCGAGGCATGGCCAGGGCCTTGCCGTGGTGGACGATGAACACACGCTCAGCCAGCTGGTGAAGCGGGCCATGCACGATACCGCCGACCCGCGCCTGCGCCAGGTCGTCGACGCGCTGGTCGATCATTTGCATGCCTTCCTGAGGGAGGTACGCCCGAGTGACGAGGAGTTCGAGTCCGGGCTGCGCTACCTCGCAGCGCTTGGCCACGCCACCAACGCCACCAACAATGAGGTAGTGCTGGCGGCGGATGTGCTGGGGTTGTCGACGCTGGTCACGCTGATGAACAACGGCACCACCGGCGGCCGCACGCCGGGCGCGCTGCTCGGGCCGTTCTATCGCGGCGGCGCGCCGTCCTACGACTGCGGGGATTGCGTGGTGCTAGGCGAGACGCCGGGCCTGCCGCTGTTCGTGACGGGGCAGGTGCGCAACACCGCGGGCGAGCCGCTGGCTGGCGCGCTGGTGGAGGCCTGGCAGGCATCGCCGGTCGGTCTCTACGACAACCAGGATCCGTCGCAGCCCGACAAGAACCTGCGCGGTGCCTTTCGCACCGATGCGAACGGCCGTTTCCATTTCCGTTCCGTGCGCCCGGCAGGCTATCCCGTGCCCACCGATGGTCCCGTCGGCAAGCTGCTGGCCGAACAGAACCGCCATCCGTACCGCCCCGCGCATATTCATTTCATCGCGGCCGCGCCAGGCTATCGCACGCTGGTGACGCAGGTGTTCGCGGATGACTCCGAACACCTGGAATCGGACGTGACCTTCGGCGTGCACCGCGAACTGGTCGGGCACTTCCGCCGCGTGGACGACGGCGCCAGCCCGTGGGGCGGATTCTCCGCGCCGTTCTACACGCTCGACTTCAACTTCGTGCTGGAGCCCGGCGAGCAGACCTTCCCGACGCCTCCCATCGACTGATTACCTACGACAGAAAAACTCAATATGGCAATTTCAGATCAAGCGGTGATGCCGCAGCTTGCCGGCAAGGTCGCCGTCATCCTTGGCGGTACGGGCGGCATCGGCATGGCCACGGCGCACAAGCTGGCAAGCCTCGGTGCCAGTGTCGTGCTGGTCAGCCGCAAGCCGGAGACCGCCGCGCACGCCGTGGCCGGACTGCCGGCGGGCAATCACCATGCTGGCGTGGCGGAGGTCAGCGACACGGCCTCGCTCACGCGCCTTGCCGATGAAGTCCAGCGCAAGTACGGCCGCATCGACATGCTGGTCAACAGCGCCGGCTTCACCAGGGCGATCCCGCACGGTGACCTGGACATGCTGGACGACGCGCTCATCGACCAGATGTTCGCCGTCAACTGGCGCGGGCAGTTCGCCGCGATCCGCGCGATGGCCCCGCACCTGAAGGCCACCGGGGAAGGGCTGGTGGTCAACGTGGGATCGATCGCCGGGCGCACCGGCATGGGCAGCAATGTCGCGTACTGCGCCGTGAAGGCGGGGCTCGACATGATGGCCGTCTCGCTGGGCCGCGCGCTGGCGCCGGAGATCCGCGTGCTCAACGTATCGCCCGGCGTGGTGGATACGGATTTCGTGCCGGGGCGCGACAGCGCCTTCAACGAGCGGGCGGCGAAGACCACGCCGCTCAAGCGCATCGGCAGGCCGGACGATGTGGCCGATGCCATTGTTGCCTGCGCGACTTCGCTGCGATTTGCCACCGGCACCACCATCGTGGTCGACGGCGGGCGCCAGCTTGGGTGATTCGGCTGCGCTCGCCCGCACCGAAGCGCAAAGAACCCGTTTTCGAGACATCAACCCGTCCGCCATGCACAGCAGAAATACCATCATCACCTGCGCCGTCACCGGCAACATCGTCACCCCCGAGCAACATCCCGGCTTACCCGTGACGCCCGCGCAGATCGCCACCGCGGCACTGGAAGCAGCCGAGGCCGGCGCCGCCGTCGCCCATATCCATGTACGCGATCCCGCGACCGGCCGGCCATCGATGGCGCTCGAGTACTACGCCGAGGTCATCGAAGAGATCCGCAAGCGCAACAAGGCGCTGATCATCAACCTCACCACCGGCCCTGGCGGACGCTTCGTACCGGACGACGACGAGCCTCGCCGGGCCGCCGCCGGCACCACGCTGGTTCGTCCGGAGGTGCGCGTGGCGCATATTGCCGCGTTGCGCCCCGACGTGTGTTCGCTGGACCTCAACACCATGAACTCCGGCCCCGACGTGGTCATCAACACGCCGAAGAACGTACGCAAGATGGCGGCCGTCATCCGCAGCGCGGGGGTCATGCCTGAGCTTGAGATCTTCGACTCCGGCGACCTCCACATGGCGCGCGACTTCATCAAGGACGGCGTGCTGGACGGTCCCGGCCTCTGGACCTTCGTGCTCGGCGTGAAATACGGTTTCGCGGCCACGCCGGAAACCCTGTTCTATGCCCGCAACATGCTGCCGCCGGGCGCGCACTGGTCGGCCTTCGGCATCGGGCGCGCGGAGTTTCCGATCGTGGCGCAGTCGTGGCTGGCGGGAGGGCATGTCCGGGTCGGCCTGGAAGACAACATCTACCTGGAGAAGGGCGTGCTCGCGCCGGACAACGCCGCGCTGGTCGCCAAGGCGCGGGACATCATCGCGTCGCTGGGCGGCGCAATCGCGTCGCCGCGCGAGGCCCGGGCCACGCTCGGCCTGCGGGCGGCATGAGCGCGAAGGCAATCCTGCCAGCGGCGCTCCTTCATATTGACAACACAACTACCTACAAACGTAACCAGGTGCACGACAAGATGAACACTATCCGCGTTTCCCGCAAGGCCGCGAACATCGACGAGCTGCGGCTCGAATTCGTCGGCATTCCCAAGCCAGCCGCCGCTGCCGGCCAGTGCGTCATCGAGGTGGCCAGTGCCGGCGTCAACCCGAGCGACGTCAAGGCCACGCTGGGACTGATGCCGCACGCCGTGTGGCCGCGCGTGCCTGGCCGCGACTACGCCGGCGTGGTGGTGGACGGTCCCGCGCACCTGCTGGGCAAGGAAGTCTGGGGCAGCGGCGGCGAGCTTGGCATTCGCCGCGACGGCACGCATAGCCGTTACCTGACGCTGGACGCCGCCGCGGTGCGCGAGAAGCCTGCCAACGTCACGCTGCGGGAAGCCGGCGCGGTCGGCGTCCCGTTCGTGACCGCCTACGAAGGCCTGCGGCGCGCCGGCTTGCCGAAGGCGGGCAGCGTGGTGCTGGTCTGCGGCGGCAACGGCAAGGTTGGCCAGGCCACCATCCAGATTGCCACCGCGCTGGGCGCTCATGTATTCGCCGTGGAGCGAGAGGCCGGCCCGTATCG
Source organism: Cupriavidus sp. 05T313 (assembly GCF_056396665.1). NCBI lineage: Bacteria > Pseudomonadati > Pseudomonadota > Betaproteobacteria > Burkholderiales > Burkholderiaceae > Cupriavidus > Cupriavidus sp. 05T313. The sequence continues at coordinate 28,282 of NZ_JBFTLX010000048.1, forward strand.
TGGCCACGCAAGCAGCACGGTGCGCATAATGGATGCCAGCCGCGACAACATCGCCGAGCTGGTGCGGGAAGAAACCGACGGCCACGGGGCCGATATCGTCTACAACACGGTCGGCAGCCCATACTTCGAGCAGGCCAACAAGGCCATGGCGACCGGCGCCGCGCAGATCTTCATCTCGACCATCGACCGCGCCGTGCCGTTCGACATCTTTGCCTTCTACCGCGGCCAGCATACCTATGTGGGCATCGATACGCTGGCGATGGACAGCATCGCATGCGCGGCGGTCTTCGATCAGCTCGCCCCGATGTTCGCGGAAGAGCAGCTCAAGCCCTTCCCGGTGCGCGCCGACTACACCTTTCCGCTGGCCAGTGCTGCCGACGCGTATCGCGCCGTGTTGCAGGGCGCCCGGGAACGCGTGGTGCTGACGCCGTGAACACGACGCGTTTCGCCACGGCGCCGGCGTATTTTCCGCCCCGGCATGAGGGCATGCGCTGCCTGCGCCTGCAGGGCCACGAGGCAGGGCCGTCCGAGTCGCTCTGGTTAGGCGTCTCGGTCATCCTGCCGGGCGGCCATACCGGGCTGGATGCTTCGCCCCTGGAAAAACACTACGTGGTGCTGGAGGGAGAGGTGACCATCAGCAGCGGGACGGAGGTTGTGCGACTGGCGCAATACGACTCGGTGCGGCTTGCGCCGGGCGAAGCCCGCAAGGTGGAGAATCCGGGCAACCGTCCTGCCATGCTGCTGCTGGCCATGCCCTGTCCGCCATGATCCCGCAGATTTTTTAGTTTGAATGCAAACGTTTGCACATGCTTCAAATTGACGTGGTGAATCGAGCGTTGCGATCCCGTACCAAGGGGAGGGAACATGGAAGAAGCCTGGAGGCGTGGGTGGGAGGATGCAGGCAAGGGTTGTGGCACAGGCGCTGCCGGGCACCGGTGGCTGGCGCTGGTTGCGGTGGCATGCGCTCCGGTGTACGCGCAATCCTCGGTGACGATCTATGGGCGTCTGAATACCAGCATCGAGTATTCGCGTGCCAGCACCGCTATGGACGGTACTTCGCTGGGCGGCGTGGGACGGCTGACCAATAACCGGTCGGTCTTCGGCCTGCGGGGAGAGGAAGGACTCGGCGGAACACTAAAGGCAATCTGGCAGATCGAAAGCAACCTGTCGCTTGACAACGGGACCGGGCAGATTGCGGGACGGAACTCGCGCATTGGCCTGACCGGCAGCTACGGGACCTTCTTCATGGGGCACTGGACCACGCCGTACACCGAAGCCACCATGGAATACGATCCCTATTACCCGACCACGGCCGGGTATATGGCCCTGATCAGCAACGGCGCGGCATCGACCACGAACAACATCCAGAACACCAGCTCCTTCGACCGCCGGCAGCAGAACATCGTGCAGTACCGCAGCGCCGAATGGAACGGCTTGCGCGGAGGGGTGGGCTGGGGCGTGCCCGAGGAAAAGCTCACGACGCCGCGTAACCCGGCGCTGTATTCGTTCGCCGCGACCTATGACCGCGGGCCGCTCAATGTGGCGCTGGCCTACGAACTGCACCAGCATTACCAGACTGCCGGCCGCAACGACGACGCCATCAAGGTCGGGGTGTCGTACCAGTTCCCGACCACCAGGATCGCGGCGGTCTACGAACGGCTGCACTACCGCACCGCCACGGGCGACCTGACGCGCAACGGCTACTACACCTCGGTGGTGCAAAAGCTCGGGCCGGGCAGCATAAGACTGGGCTTCACCTTGGCAAGCAACGGTGCTGGCAACGCCACCGAGACGGTGGGGTCCATCAGCAGCGGCGCGGATACCGGCGCAACACAGATCACGATCGGCTACGACTATCCGCTGTCCAAACGCACCGCGCTCTTTACCTACTACAGCCGCATCAATAACAAGAAAAACGCCATCTACGATTTCGCCATCAACGGTCTAGGGGTGTCCGCGGGGGCCGATCCGCAAACTTTCGCGCTTGGCATGCGCCATTACTTCTAACCCTCGAACCTGACCATCGCACCGCCCAACCGCGGCCGGATTGCGATCCGGCCGGCCAAGAGGCGGTGGAGGAGACAAACGTGATTCGAAAGAGCTTGATACGCGCCGCCGCCGCGGCCGGCGTGGCGGGTGCGTTCGCCCTGCCGGGCGCTTCCGGGCAGGCACATGCCCAGCCGGCCAGGTACCCCACCAAACCCATCCGGCTGGTGGTGCCATTCTCATCGGGCAGCGCCACCGATATCCTCGCCCGCATCGTCAGCACCAGGCTGGGCGAATCCGGCGGTTACCAGATGATTGTGGAGAACCGGCCCGGTGCCGGCGGCACGCTTGGCGCCGCGCTGGTCGCCAAGGCGGCGCCCGATGGCTACACCCTGATCCTGGTGTCGGTCGGGCATGCCATCAACGCCACGCTGTATCCCAGGCTGCCCTACGACACCGTCAAGGACTTCGCCCCGGTGACGCTGGTGGCGACGGTGCCCAACGTGCTGGTGGTCAACGGCGCCAGCAAGCTGGGCTCGGTCAAGGACGTGGTGGCGGCCGCCAAGGCGAAGCCGGGCGCCATGAACTTCGACTCGGCCGGCTCCGGCAGTTCGACCCACCTGAGCGGCGAGCTGTTCAAGATGGAGGCTGGTGTGGACATCGCGCACATCCCTTACAAGGGCACGGGCGAGGCGCTGACCGATGTCATGGCGGGCCGCGTCGACCTGATGTTCGCGCCCACGGTCTCGGCGATGCCGTTCGTGCGCCAGGGCAAGCTCAAGGCGCTGGCGGTCACCACGCCCCGGCGGGCAACCTCGCTGCCGGACATCCCGACCGTGGCGGAGTCGGGCCTGCCCGGCTATGCATTCGAGTCCTGGTTCGGCGTGCTGGCGCCTGCCGGTACGCCGAAGGAAATCGTCACGGCGCTGAATGGCGAAATCGCGAAAGCGCTAGGCACGCCGGCGGTGCGCGAGCGCCTGCTGGTGCAAGGGGCGGAGCCGCGTACGTCCACGCCGCAGGAGTTCGAGCGCTACATCAAGGCGGAGATCGYCAAGCTGGCGCCGGTGGTCAGGCAGTCGGGCGTGCAGGCTGGCCAGTAGGGCGCCGGCAAGCTGAGGTGGCYACGCGCAAGCGCGCGTGGCCACGGCGGCCTGGGATGGAGGGCGGTTCGGCCGTCTTCGCATAAAATGGCATGTTCTCATTCACCGCACCCCCCAGCCTGCCGTCATGGACCAGCGTAAGCGCATTACCCTCAAGGACCTGGCGGCGAAGGCGGATGTCCATTACTCCACTGTCTCCCGGGTGATGAATGCGTCCACCCGGCACCTGGTCGCGGACGAGGTGGCGGAGCGCATCCTGCGCATGGCGGATGAGCTTGGCTTCCGGCCGAACCGCATCGCCGCCGGCTTGCGCACCAAGCGCTCCGGACTGATCGGCGTGGTGCTGCCGGATATTGCCAATCCGGTATTTCCGCCCATCCTCGCCGGGCTCGAAGGCGTGCTGGCCTCCCAAGGCTATGTGCCCATCGTGGTCAATGTCGGCGCCGACAAGGCGCGGCAGCGCTTCGTCATCGACCAGATGCTCGGGCGCCAGGTCGATGGCCTGATCCTCGCCACCGCCGAGCGCGAGGATCCCGTCCTGGATTACTGCGTCAAGCAGAACATCCCCGTAGTCATGGTCAATCGCGGGGAGGATCTCGGCAGGGTGCCCTGCGTGGTCAGCGACAACATGGTGGGGATGCGGCTGGCGGTGGATCACCTCCTTGCGCTGGGCCATCGCCGTATCGGCCATATCGCCGGTCCGGACTCGTTGTCCACCGGGCACCAGCGCAAGCTGGGCTTTATCGAAGCGGTGCGCAAGCACAAGCTGCGCAAGAGCGAATGGATGATCGTGGAAGCGGCGAACTACGGCCGCGAAGCGGGCCGCGAGGCATGCCAGGCGCTGCTCGCGCAGTTTCCCGCCCTGACTGCGATCGCCGCCGGCAACGACCTGGTGGCGCTGGGATGCTACGACTATTTCCGCGAAGCGGGGATCGCCTGCCCTGGCCGGGTCTCGGTGGTTGGCCACAACGATATGCCGTTCGTGGATGCACTCACGCCGCCGCTCACCACGATCCGCATCGCGGTGCACGAAATGGGGGCGAAGGCTGCCACCTTGCTGCTGGCGCGCATCAAAGGCGCAGGCGCCGAGGCGGCCAGCGTGGTGCTGTGCCCGGAGCTGATCGTTCGCGGCTCGACGGCGCCGCCGGCGGCCTGACCGCAGTCAGTCAGGTTTACTCGCCCAGCGGCGCCATGGCAACCTGCCAGCGTGGCCGGCAATCAGGGCGTCAGCGCGGCCACCCGTTGCCCGACGTAACCACCGATGGCCAGCGATGCGCTCAGCCCCGGCGACTCGATGCCAAACAGGTTGAGCAGGCCCGGAATGCCATGCTCGCGCTCGTCTTGCACGATGAAGTCGGTGGCGCTGTTGTGCATTGACGACCCCGGGCCGGCCAGGCGGGGGCGGATGCCCGTATAGCCGGGTTGCAGGTCGCCATCGCGCAGGCCGGGGTAGTAGCGGCGCACGGCGTGGTAGAACGCGGCTTCGCGCGAGGCGTCGAAGCGGTAGTCCACGCCGTCGCGCCAGTCCAGGTCCGGGCCGAATTTGCACTGCCCGCCCAGGTCCAGCGTTACGTGCGCGCGCAGCGCGCCTGCGCGGCCGGCGGGATAGACCAGGCGCTGGAAGGGCGATGGGCGGCCCAGCGTGAAGTAGTGGCCGATGGCGTGATAGAGCGGCGGGATCTTGTCGGCCGGCATGCCCGCGATGGCCGTTGCCACTCGCTGCGCGCCAAGGCCAGCCGCGTTGATGACGGTGCCGCACAGCAATTCCGTTGGTTCGGCGCCGCCCACCTTCAGAACGATGCCATCCGGGGTTGGCTGTCCTGCCAGCACCGGACTACTCAGTGCCAGCGCAGCGCCATGGCGTTCTGCGTCGCCCAGGTAGGCCAGCATCAGGCCGTGGCTGTCGACGATGCCGGTCGACGGTGACAGCAAGGCCCCCGCGCAAGCCACTTCCGGCTCCAGGGCGCGCGCCTCGGCGGCGCCGATGATGCGCAGGTCGGTGACACCCTGGGCCGCGCCTAGCTCCACGTAGTTGTGCAGTTCGGGAAGGTCGGCTTCCTGTACCGCGACGATCAGCTTGCCAATGCGCTGGTAACCGATCCCGCGCTCGGCGCAGTAGTCGTACAGCGCCGCCTTGCCGGCCACGCAAAGCCTGCCCTTGAGCGAGCCCGGCGCATACGAGATGCCCGCATGAATGACTTCCGAATTGCGCGCGCTGGTGTGGGTGCCGAAGGCGTTCTCCGCCTCCAGGATGACCACTTCGCGGCCGGCGGCGGACAGGGTGCGGGCGATGGCGAGTCCCACCACGCCAGCGCCGATGACGGCGCAGTCAACGCTTTCCATTTTGCAGAAACTCCGGTTGAAGAAGGTTGGGCTTGCTTTCCGTCTGGCGTCTCAGGTCAGCCTGATCTGCGCTTCGCGGATCAGCGCGCCCCATTTGGCGTGCTCGGCACGAATGTGCGCGGCGAACTGCGCCGCGGTCTGCGGCGTCGGCACGCTGCCTTCCTGCGCCAGCTTCTGTTGCACGTCCGGGCGCGCCAGCACCCTGATGGTCGCCGCGCCCAGCCGCTCGGTGACATTGGCGGGCAAGCCGGCGGGGCCGACCAGGCCCAGCCACGTGGTGGCCTCGAAGCCTGCGAATCCTTGTTCGGCCACCGTCGGCACTGCGGGCAGGGAAGGCAGGCGCTTCGCCGAGGTCACAGCCAGCGCGCGGATCTTGCCGGCCGACAACTGCGGCATCACGGAAACGGTGTTGCCAAAGTAAGTGTCCACCTGGCCGCCGAGCAGGTCGGTCATGGCCGGGCCGGCGCCCTTGTACGGCACCTGCAGCACACGCACGCCGGCGCGCCGCGCCAGCATCTCGCCGGCCAGGTGGCCCACGGTGCCGTTGCCGGCCTGGGCGATGCCCATATCGCCGTTGCGCGCCCTGGCCGCCTTGACGAAGTCGGCCAGCGTGCGCAGCGGCGAGTCTTGGCGCACCACCAGCACCACGGGCTGTTCCGCCACGCCGGCGACCGGCGTGAAATCCTTCAGGGGATCGAACGGCATCTTCGGGTACAGCGCGGGGTTGATCGCCAGGTTGGCGGCCTGGCCCATGCCAATGGTGTAGCCGTCCGGCGCCGATCTGGCCACCGCGTCCAGGCCGATATTGCCGCCCGCGCCGGGTTTGTTGTCCACCACCAGCGTCCAGTGGTCGGTCAGGGTCAGCTTCTCGGCGACCAGCCGCGAGGTGGTGTCGGTGCCGCCGCCGGGCGGGAACGGCACCACCAGCCGGATGGGTTTCTGTGGCCACGTGCCTTGCGCACGGGCGATGCCGGCGGTGGCCAGCGCCATGGCGGCGGTGGCCTGGAGGAAATGGCGTCGTTGCATGTTTTGTCTCCTGTTTTTCTTGGCACCCGCGCGGGCGGTGCCGCGCCGGATTCAGACCGGCAGTCCCTTGGCGCGCAGCGCCGCGTCGAACCGTTCGGGGTCCGAGGTGCCGGCGGCGTTGTCGGCGCGAATCCGCGCTTCCTTCTGCAGGTGGGCGCCGGTGCGCTGCAGGATCTCGGCGGCCTCCGCGGCGGGCACGGCGATCACGCCGTCCGCGTCGCCCACGATCAGGTCGCCCGGCAGCACGGCCATGCCCGCGCACGAGACCGGCACGTTGATCTCGCCGGGGCCGTCCTTGCTCGGGCCGCGGTGGGTGTTGCCGCGCGCGAAGATGGGCATGCCGTCTTCCGCCCATTCGAGTACGTCGCGCACCGCGCCATCGATCACCAGCCCGCCGAGCTGTCTGGCCAGGCAAGTGGTGCGCATCAGGCCGCCGACCAGCGCCTGTGTGACGTCGCCTCCGCCGTCGATCACCAGCACATCGCCGGGGCGGACCATCATCAGCGCCTTGTGGATCATCAGGTTGTCGCCGGGGCGCACGCGCACGGTGACGGCCGGCCCGCACAGGACGGTGTCCGGCCGGCTGTGATAGGGGCGCAGGCCGATGGTGCCGATATTGCGGCTCATGGCATCGCCGATCGCCGCCACCGGCATTTCGCGGAAGGCGGCGACGAGATCCGGCGCGGGGCCGGCGGCGCAGGGGTTGATGCGGTAGCCCGCGGGCCATGCCTTGTTGCCGGCTTCGGTGCTGCTTGCTTCGTTGCTCATCCAGGTCTCCTTCGTGTCTTGCTGTCGGTTGGGGGCGCGCTGTCACGCGCTGAGGGCATCCGGGGCGCCGTCCAGCACCTGCGGATTGACGCAGGCGGTGGCCGCGGGCGGCGTGCCCTGCAGGAAGCCGAGCACATTGCGCGCGGCGCCGCTTGCCATCGCGGCCAGGGCGGCCGGCGTGGAGCCGCCCACATGGGGCGTGAGGACGATGTTGTCCAGGCCGCGCAACGGGCTGTCGGCGGGCAGGGGCTCGACCGCCATGGTGTCCAGTCCGGCTGCGTAGAGCTGGCCGCTTTGCAGCGCCTGCACCAGCGCCGGCTCGTCGACCACTTCGCCGCGCGCCGTATTGAGCAGGATGGCGCCGTGCCGCATGCGCGCGAACTGCGGCGCGCCGATCATGTTGCGGGTGTGGCTGTTCAGCGGTACGTGCAGGCTCAGCACGTCGCTGGCTTCGAGGAGCGCATCGAGCGTGCCGACAAGGGCCACGCCCTCCACGGGGCTGGCGTGCCCGGCCAGGGCCGGGTCGAAGGCAAGCACCGGCATGCCGAGCGCCAGGCATACGCCGGCGACCCGTTGCGCGACCTGCCCGAAGCCGACCAGGCCCAGCGTGCGGCCATGCAGCTCGATGCCGTCCTGCGCGCGCGACCACCGGCCGGCCTGGATCTCCCGGTCCATCCACGCCACGCGCCGCGCCGCCGCGAACATCAGGCCGAGCGTGAGTTCGGCCACCGACGGGGCATTGGCACCGGGCGTGACGTAGACGGGAATGCCGCGCGCGGTTGCGGCTTCCACATCGATGTTGCTGACGCCTACGCCGTGCTTGGAGATCACCTTCAGCGTGGGGCATGCCGCGATGGCCGCACCGCTCAGTGCGACGGTGCGGGAGATGACGGCGTCCACCGGTTCGGTGGCGAGGATGCGCGCCACCTCGCCAGCGTCATCCGCATTGGCAAGATAGAGAATCCGCGAACCGGCCGCTTGCAGCAGGCGGGCGCCGGCCGGGGCCAGGCGAGGAGCGGTGACGAAAACGGTATATGGCATGGAGATGGTCAGCTGGCGATTGGACAATCGGCGTGCGGCCGATGCGGTGCTGAATTCTTGTCCTCACGACAGATTCCGTCCAGCTTATAATTTTTGGAATTCGTTAAATATTAGTAATCAATCAAGGCTGCCCCCGGCAGCGCACTCCACAGACCCCACAGACTCCAGGCACTCCATGGACCTCCGCGATCTCAAGTACTTCCTTGCCGTRGCCAGCGCGGGTAACTTCCGGCGCGCGGCAGAACTGGTGCACCGCAGCCAGCCGACGCTCACCAAGGCCATCGACCGGCTGGAGGCGTCGCTCGGCGCCGGGTTGTTCGAGCGCGATGGCAGGGGACAGAAGCTCAGCGCGGCCGGTATCGCGCTGCGGGCGCGCGCAACCTTGCTGCTGCAGGAAGCCGACCTGTTGCGCGACGAGGTAAGCGCGATAGCGCGCGGGGTAGCCGGCACGGTACGGCTGGGCAGCGGCCCGCTTGGGGCGGAATACCTGCTGCCCCGCATCTGCAGCATGCTGCTGCGGCAGGCCGCCGACGTGATGCTGCAGCTCACGATCCGCAACAACTACGAACTACGCGACGAATTGCGCGAGGGGCGTCTGGACGTTGTGCTGGGCTTCGTGCCGGAAGAGGAGGAGGAATTCCGCTGCGAGACGCTGCTCAAGGACACCGTGGTCGTCGCGGCAGCGAAGGGCCATCCGATCCTCAAGACGCGGCGCGCCACGCTGGAGTCGCTCGCGGCTTGCCAATGGGCCCTGCCCAACCGCGCGGTGGCAAGCCGGACCTGGCTGGACCATGCCTTCGAGTCGCGCGACCTGCCCCGGCCCGTGGTGCAGATCGAGACCAATTCGATCCCGCTGATTCCCCGCGTGGTGGCGGACACAGAATTGCTGACCTTCGTCTCGCGGCGCACCTTGCGCGCAAGCGGCGGACAACTGCAAGAGGTGCCCCTGGCGGCGGCCACGCTGGTGCGCAATTTTGGTGTGACGTATCGCAAGGACGTGCCGCTATCGCCGGTGGCGGATCGCCTGATCGGCTTGCTGCATGACCATGGGAGCAGCTTGTTCAACAAGGTGGATTAGAACGGCGGCGCGGGCGCGGGAGGAAAGTGGAACATACTGCGGCTTTCGCCCGGCTGCGCTATCCGGACCATTATTTCCCGCGCATCGCGCATCGCGGCGAGCGATGTCCGATGCGCGGCTGGAATTCCGAGGGAGAGGTTGTGAGCGATCAGCCCTTGTCGTCCTGGCAGTACATGCCGGGCCCGCCCCTTGCGCGCTTGCGCTCCTGGGGCTGCACGCTGTCCGGTTTCAGCGAAGACCTGGGGCGAACCGTGCGGCGCGTGGAAGTGGTCAGTCCGCGCATCAAAGTGGTGATCGGCTTTGGCGCCGGTTACCTGCTTGGCGCGGGAAAGAACCAGCGCCGCCACCAGGCGTTCGTTGTCGGCAACCCAGCCGGGCCCACCACGGTGGAGCACGATGACGCGCAGTCCTGCGTCGAAGTCGAGTTGCCGCCGTGGGCGGCTTACAGCCTGTTTGACGGCGCGTCGGATGTCCTTGCCGGCGGAGTTGTCGATCTCGCGGACATCTGGGGCAGCGAGGCGGGCCTGCTGGCCGAGGCGCTGCATGGGGCGCCCGCATGGGAACGGCGTTTCGAGATCGTCGAGCAGGTCCTGGCGCGGCGCCTGGGGGCGCCCCGCAGGGCCGTGCCCGCGGCGCTTCGCTGGGCATGGGAAGAACTCGAGCGCGAGCAAGGGAGCGTCCCGGTCCGGCAACTGTGCGACAGGATCGGATGGAGCGGACGACACTTCGCGGCATGCTTCAAGTGGCACCTGGGCGTGGGTCCGAAGGCCGCGGCGCGGTGCATTCGTTTTGGCAGCGCCCACGGCCTGATGTCCTCGGCGCCGGGCATGGCGCTTAGCCAGGTTGCCGCGGCATGCGGCTATAGCGACCAGAGTCATTTCACCAGGGAATTCCAGGCGTTTGCCGGATGCTCGCCAGCCGCTTATGCGCAGGCCGGGTTCCCGGATGCGCCGGGGAAGCCCGCATCATTGCTGGATGCATAGATAGTCCATGCGGACGCAGGTCATTTTTATTCCAGACCGCATCCGCCGCCAGGCCAGATACTCCGGATTCAACTTCAGCGATCAAGGAGTGCCATATGACTGGCAGCGTGTCTTATCTTGAGATCGGCGGGCAGGATGCCCGCGTCTCGCAGGACTTTTTTCGCCAATTATTCGATTGGCCCTTCCAGCCCACCGAGCTTGCCGGTGAAGGCTGGTTTCGGGCACCGTCGATCCGCGTCGGCTTGCATGGCAATGATCCGGAGCCACAGGTGCTGGTCTTTTTCCGGGTGACGGACATGCTTGCCGCTGTGTCCAGGGTGAAAGCCCTGGGCGGTCACGCCGATGACGCCGGGCCCGGTGAACCCGGGTTCGGTCTGTTCCGCATGTGCCGCGATCCGCAAGGGGTGAAATTCGGCTTGCACCAGTCCGTGGCCGCGTAGGAGCGCGCGGCTGGCGCACCTGGATTTGCATGCGGCGCAGCTACGGGACCGGAACGTCAGGTGCCGGCTGCCGTTTGCCGCCCGCTCGCGCTTGCGCGGCGCTGAACCACGGCCCCGGCCGACGCCTCGTTCTGGAAAAATGGCGGCAGCGTTCGATATCCCGGCTGCCGGGTTGTTCATTCTTTTGGCTGAGGGGCGTGCATACATCGACCTCCTATAATCCCCTGGCGCAATCGCCGCGGAAATGATAGACGAAGTATGTGGTTCAACCATCAGACGTTCTACACAGCCTATGAGCAGGCGTTCGCGCCGCTCTCCGCGCCGAAGCTGTCGGGCCTGGACAGGCTCCTCGGTTTCGTGCAGCTCGATCCGGACGTCGTGGACGTTCGCTGGGTCGCCTACATGCTGGCAACCGTGAAGCACGAGTGCGCGGATAGCTGGCAGCCCATCACGGAGTTCGGAAAGGACTCGTATTTTCTCCAGTACGAGCGTCCGCCGAAGGCCGGACCACTTGGAAATACGCAGGCCGGCGACGGATTGCGGTTCAAGGGCCGCGGTTACGTGCAAATCACCGGGCGCGGGAACTACGGAAAGCTGAGCAAGCGTCTGGGACTGGGCACCTCGCTTGTCGATGACCCGGAGCGGGTCCTGGATCCTCTGACTGCCTATCGGATCATGTCCATCGGGATGCGCGAAGGTGTATTCACCGGGAAAACGCTATCCGCCTACCTCACGGGTGACAAGACGGACTACGTGAATGCGCGGCGGATCATCAACAGGCTCGATCAGGCCGACAAGATCGCTGGCCATGCGGAGCGCTTGCAGGATTGCCTGGAGGGAGCGCTTCAGAGTTGACACGAGTTAAGGCCGGCAAGGCTTGGCAGGTATCGGCAGGAAGCGGGCGTGCCGTCTGGATGGGGGCGGATTGGCAAAATCGCATAGAATCCGCCGGAACCTGTTACCGGATGCCTGCAATGCGCCATCGTCCTGCCGCAAGACTTCTCGTCCTCAGCCCGGCGCGAAGACTGCTGCTGTTTCGTTTCACCCACCGGCAGGGGGCGCTGGCTGGCCAGGACTATTGGGCTACGCCCGGAGGAGGCCTGGAAGCCGGCGAGACTTTCGAAGCGGCGGCGATTCGCGAACTGCGCGAAGAGACGGGGATCCGGGTCGACGCGGTCGATGCGCCGGTGAGCACGCGTGAGGTCTCGCTGCAATTGCCTGACGGAGAACATGTCCTGGCGGTCGAGCGGTATTTTGTCGTGGCGGCAAATGGCGAGGCGCTGTCGCGTGACGACTGGACCGACAATGAAAGGAGCGTGATCGCGGACCACAAGTGGTGGTCGCAGGCGGAGTTGGCCTCGACCACCGAGACCGTATGGCCGGAAGGGCTGGTTGGCATCCTGAAGGCCGCGGGAAGGTTCTAGCCGCCATGCGTATCGGGGGTGCGGCAGCGGCGTCCCCCGATACCTCTTCTTCCCTCAGAACAAGGTATAGCCACCATCGATGACCAGCGTATCGCCCGTGTGATAGCGGGATGCCGCGCTCATCAGATAGATGGCGATCCCGCCGAAGTCGGCCGGCTCCCCCCAGCGGCGCATCGGCACGCGCTTGCCTACCATTTCCTGGAACGCCGGATCCGCCTGCCCCCTGGCGGTCATGTCGGTGGCGATCCAGCCCGGCAGGATGGAATGCGCGCGGATGCCGTGGCGCGCGTACTCCACGGCCAGCGCACGCATCATCGATATCAACCCGCCCTTGGTGGCGGCATAGTGCTGGTTGCGCGCGGCCCCTTCGATGGCCGCCACCGACGCGGTGCCAACCAGCACGCCGCCGTCGCCTTGTTCCAGCATGTGCCGCGCGGCGGCGCGCAGTGTAAAGAAGGCCCCGTCGAGGTTGACCCGCAGCACGCGATGCCAGTCTTCCGTGCCGAGCGTCTCGAAGCGGGCGCCGCGCGCGCCGATTCCCGCGTTGGCAAAGCAGCCGTCTACGCGGCCCAGGGTCGCGACCGTTTCGGCGAAGGCGGCTTGCACCGCGGCCTCGTCGCCCACATCGCAAACTGCCGTGTGCACCCTGCGGCCGTGCGCGGCCAGGCGCGCGGCCGCGTCGGCATTTTTCCGGGCGTTGGTGCCCCAGATCGAGATATCGGCACCGGCCGCCGCCATGGCATCGGCCATGCCGAGTCCGATTCCACTATTGCCGCCCGTGACGAGGGCAACCTTTCCGGTCAGGTCAAAAGCTGTGTAGGTCACGACGCTTCCTTAGCCAGGATCAGGGTTCCTCCCTGCGGCGATCCGGCAGGGAACCTGCAGCAGTGTCGCGAGCGCGGTGCGCCCGTGCGTCGTCCAAAGAGACGAATCTGCGCGCCGGGCGCCTTTCCACGGCTTTACCGACATCGAGGGCTGCCGGCCTGACGCCTGGCGCAATAAAAAAAGCCATTCCGAAGAATGGCCTTTTACACCCCGCGACATCCACACCTCGTAGATCCTGCCCCGTTGGCTCTCTGGCCTGTGTAGGCATGCTGGATCACGCTGCGAAGATCGGCAAACAAGTCGTTCCAGGCGGCAATACCGCTCATGGTCCAGTTGTCAGATCTATTAACTTATGCACTGCGACTTGTCACGCGACGGATCATACGTATTCTTGTTGATACAACGTATAGAGAATAGCCCCCATTTTTCCTCTCTGTTCTCGGGTTCGTCCTCGTTCGCTTGTGCCTTGCCCCCTCCGGGGCAGCGCGGCAGATGCATGGCGTTAGCCAAAGATGCGCGTGTCGGCCGCTGCGTCGTCCCGCTTTGGCAGGCGCTCGCGGAGTAGCCGTTCCAGGTCGCAGATGCGGTGATCGACGCGGGTCTGTTTCCGGGCACGCCGGATCGCGAGTGCTGTACAGAGCACGGCGGCAAAGGTGCAGCATAGCGCGGCGAGCTGTGGCAGATTGTCTTGCATAGGGATACTCGGACTTCTGTGGGCGCCATGGCGCTGTCGGGCGCGGGCAGCGCCAACATGCGGCGTGGCGCAGCCCGCCGCTCAGGGAATAACGGCAGCGGCACGCAAATTTTTAGTTCGGTGGCGGCGCATCTCCGGGTCTGTTTTGCCTATGATTTTTCCATAAGCGTTGCGCAGGCCATGCATCCGGAGCGGCCACAAAGCCGTGCGCACGCGGGTCTGGCGTTGCTTCGTGGCAACGAGCCCGCGCCCGCCGGCTTGCGCCGCCGCCCCCGATAGCCAGCTTGCCGGCCGTGCGGGCAAGGCCATTGCCATCCTCAGTGACATCGCCGCAGCAATGCCTGGTGCGCTAGCCCACGTTCTATTCGCACGGCCGCGGGTAGGCTCCATACGTCGCGGGCAGGTCTGACCCACCTGTTCGCGCTTTGCGCCTCGCCTATCCCCCGGTGGGCGAGGCGTCTTTCTGCACCGGCAGCGTCGCGCCGACAGCTTTCGGGCTTGTTCCGCGGCGGAACAGCATGTTGCCTGTCGATTTCGGAGCCGATCCCAATGCTCGTCGGAAAGGATTTTTTCTTCGTGGTGCGCCATGCACCGCTGGTCTCGATCGACCTGCTCGTCACCGATGCGCACGGCCGTGTGCTGCTTGGCCGGCGCCGTAACCGGCCGGCGCAAGGTGTGTGGTTCGTGCCGGGCGGGCGCATCCGCAAGGACGAAGGCCTGGACGCCGCCTTCCGCCGCATCGTGGCGGACGAACTGGGCGTCGCCGGGGCCAGGCGTGGCGATGCAGTCCCGCGCGGCGTGTTCGAACATCACTATGCGGACAACTTTGCCGGCGAACCCGGCGTTACCACGCACTATGTGGTGCTTGCCTATGCCTGGACCCTGCCGGGTGGCGAGCCGGACGGGAAGCCGCCAGGGCAGCCCGATCAGCACAGCGCGTACTGCTGGATGGCGCCGGCCGAGCTGCTTGCCCGCGACGATGTGCACGAATATACCAAGGCCTATTTCCGCTGACAGGCCCGGCAAGCGGCGTGGCCGGGGAGAACCGTCCTACCAGGTACAGATGCCCCAGTCCGTGAAAAGCGGCATCTCCAGTCCGAGCGCCGCATCGGTCACCGCATGGACCTGCACGAAGGGCCGCTCGGATTCCACCTTGCCGAAAATCGCCGCGAAAGGAATCTCTCCCGCGTCCCGGCCCGTGCCGATGCGCAGCAGGCCGGTGGGAATGGACGTGCCGGAGGGATCGGCCAGGTACCATCTTCCCGACAGGAAGACTTCGACAAAGGCATGGAAATCCGGCGGCCCGAGAGCGGGATCGGCGCCGTAGTCCAGGCTGCTGGAAATGCGCGCGGGAATGCTCAGGGCCCGGYAGATCGCAATCATCAGGTGCGCAAAGTCCCGGCACACACCGGTGCGTTCGACAATCGTATCCACGGCCGAGGTGCGCTCGTTGGTGGACTTTGACAGGAAACGCACGTGGTTGCGCACCCATTCCCGGATCGCGACGATACGGGTGTATCCCCACGGAATGGCGCCGAACTCCCGCAGGGCAAATTCCATCAGCCGGTCGGATTCGCAGTATCGGCTCGGCGCCAGGTAAGGCAGCACCTCGAACGGCAGTAGCGCGACCGGGACCTCCGACAAGGTCGATGGCTCGTCGAGGCGATGGTCGATATCGACCACGGCTTCATAGTGAATGGCCAGATGTCCCTTCGGCGCGCGCAGCCGGATCAGCCGGTTGCATAGCATCGGGTCGTTGTAGTGATCCATGCGCAGCACGGGCGGTAGCGTCAGGCGCTCGGAAACGACCGTCTGGCGGGCGGTACGGGCGGCTTCGATGTTGAAGAGGAAGTCCGCCTCGGCATCCAGGACTTCGTAGGACAGGTCGACCGAGTATCGAAGACGGTTCATTTGATGTCCCTCCTTTTTTTCCGCGCTTTCCGCGCGGCACAACCGGCGCTTGGCTTGAAGAATAGTTTGTGACAAGTTCAACGGATCGCCACTTCCTGCCGTTAAGCGGTGTATCGTGCCCGACCATGGTCACCGGCACTCAGGGGAAAGTCCAGTGAATCCGTTGAAAGCGCTTTGGTGGTGTCCGCTGTCCTTGCTGAGCACCATCACGGTGCCGTCTCCCGAGCCGGGGTTCGAGATGCATGCGGCGGCGGCCGCGTCGGCGGAGCCGAAGGACCGGTTGGACCGGAACCGCGGTGCCGACGGTGCCGACGGTGCCGACGGTGGCGCGGCGCTTCGCGTCCCGGCGAACTAGCCCGGGCGTCGCGTTCGCCACCGGGCAGGGCTTCGAGGCGTTCGCGCGCGTTTGGAGGCGGGGTATCGGCGGGGCAGGGCGCTCGCCTGCATCATTGCGCGCCGTTATTCCCGGGTTGTGGCGTTCAGGCGGCGCGCGTGGTGCTGCCCGAGCAGGCCGATGGAAGCGGCGTAGTTATAGAGTTCCAGGTCGCCACGTAGCCCGAGCCGGCGCATGGCCGACATTTTTTGCGTACTGATGGTCTTGATGCTGCGCCCGAGGCTGACCGCGATCTGGCTGACGGACATGCCGGACAGGTAAAGCCGGATCACCTCGACCTCGCGCGGGCTGAGCGGCCCGAACCGGGCTCGCAGGTCAGCGGGCGGGCCGATGCTGTCCAGCAGCCGCTGTATCGCCGGCGACAGGTAGCGCACGCCGGCGAGCAGGTGTGCCAGCGCCTTCGGGATATGGGATGCGTCGTCGAGCTTGCTGACCACGGACAAGTGGTCGAAGCCGACCAGCTCGCTGATCTGCTCGGGGTTGTGCAGCATGGTGAATACCAGGATCGCCAGTTCCGGGTAGCGGCGGCGCACGAACTCGATCATGTGCAGGCCATCGCCATGGGCGCCGCCTGGCATCGCATAGTCGGTCAGCAGGATCTCGCAGGGCTGCCGGCTGAGCAACGCGAGGATCTCGGTGGAGTTCCGGGCAATGCCGGCGATTTCGACGCTTTCAAACTGCGCGAGCAAGCCGCGCAGGCCCACCAGCATGACGGGATGATCGTCGGCGATGACGATGCGGGATTTGGAGAGCGAGACGTCGGCCAGCATGGGCTCATATCCATGAGTACGTCGGACGGGATGGCTTGCGCCGCGCGAGCCGTTCCAGCTGCGCGGGTGGCTCCGGCGCCCCGGTTGCGCAAATTGGGGTGATATCGCTCATGGCTTGCTTCCGTGTTCTCCCGCCCAGGCCGCGTTACGCCAATGGCAGTGCGGCTGACGGTGGTCAATGGCGGCGCGGGGCGCCGGCGAAAGTACTGTTTTGTGACTGCAGACTGTATCGCCGACGGCACGGTGCTGGTTTGCGAAATTTCCGCATTTTGCGTCCCGCCATGTCAGTGATCCATGTCATTGGTCGCTTTCAGGCGTGCCGCTGCGGAATATGCCGTGGCGGTCGGCCTCGGGCGACGGTCAAGGGGATAGTGGGGATATTGTGTCTTTTGCGGAATTTTCAGCAGCTTGATTCGGAGCATTCGGCGGTCCGGGCAAGACCCGGGTTTCGTGCCGACCACGCAAAAGCGGGACCGGGCTCCGGGGTGCTCGTGGAGAAGAGGGGGAGTGACCAAGGAAAGCAGAACATACTTCGACGATGGACTCAGCGCGGAAGTAGTCGGCGAGATCCTTTTTGGCATCGCGGTCTGCCTGCGTCCAGCGCAGGATTTTCTCTCCTTAAACGCAATTCACGATTCATTTTTATCAGTGAACGTCCAGCCTGAGCCCTGGCTGTGAAGGCGCGATTCGAGGTTGCGGGAGCCCTTCTTTAGGAAATTTCCGATAACTTGCTCGGAAATTTCTGGCCGGCTGTAGCGTAAATTCGCCACATAATCCGCGCTCCACCTTTTGATTATCGGTGTGTCCCGGCGCAGGTGAGTTCCTTGTTGGCTTTTTTTGGGGAGAATGCGAGTGGCAACTATCTTGGTCGTCGACGATCACCCGGCACTCCGCCTGGT
>NZ_JBFTLX010000049.1:0-112688 GCF_056396665.1 Cupriavidus sp. 05T313
GCGCGGCGGCGTCGGGCGCCTGTGCTTGCGCGCCGCCGGGCAAGGCCAGTAACACCAGCGCCGCCAAGGCGGCAAGTAGGGGGGGCTGGATCATCGTGTTCGCTCCGGGATCGCGCCGCGAGGGCGTGCCTACCCTAACACACCGGGCGCGCGCATGTGATGCGAAAACCTCAGATCGAAGTGCGCCCGGTGATGCCCGGAGAAGGCGGCGAGCGGCGGGGAAGTGGCGCGTGAACCGGCCGCCTGAAACTGCGGCCGCAGCGCGAGGCGCTGTAATGGGTACGCCGCGCGGCAATGCACGCGGCGCACGGCCAGGCTGGCGCGGGAGCCAGGGCTGGCCCGACGCGCCGGCCGTTCAGGGCAGGTTGCGGCCGGGCGGCAATGCCACCGGCGAGGCTACCGGCGACGCGACCGGGGTGGTCGTGGCGCCAGGGGCCGCCTCTGGCGCGGGCGGCGCGGATTGCACCGGTGCGGGCGTGCCGGAAGTGGTATCCGGCGGCGTGGTCCGCCCGGTGGCGGCAGCGTCGAGCCTGCCGCTCTCGGCTTCGGTCACATAGTCGAAGGCCTTTACCACCTTGGTGACGCCGCTGGCATTGCGGGCCACATCGGTGGCGCGTTCGCCTTCGGGCGGCGTGACGATGCCAAGCATGTAGACCACACCCTTCTCCGTGACGATCTTGATCGAGTTCGAGGGCACGCCTTCGGCGGTGATCAGCATGGTCTTGACCTTGCTGGTGATGTAGGTGTCCTCGCTCTGCGTGGCGAACGAGGGCGACGGCACGATTTCGAGCTCGTCGATCACCTCGCGCGCGTTGGGCAGGCCTCGCACATATTTGTCGATCTGCTGCTTGACAGCGGCGTCCTTGGCCTCGCCGGTCAGCAGCACCTTGCGGTTAAAGACCGACACGCTCACGCGCGCCTGGCCGTTGTAGCGCGAACTCAGCGTGCTATCGGCCTCCAGCTGCAGGCCGCGGTCGATGGTCTGGGTGGTGGTTGGCCGGCGGTCGGTGGCCACGGTCACGCCACTGGCCACGCCGGCGGCGATGACCGGGAAGCAACCGGTGAGCTGCGTGGCCGCAACGGTCAGTGCCGCCACCATCGTCGCGGTGCGGGCCAGGCGTGGCAGGGTCCCGGCCGGCCGGGAGGTGCGGGATTCACGCGAGTTGGGCAGAGTCGTCATGCGGTCCTTGCTTGTAGCGGTGAGGCAAAAATGGGCTGTGGTTGCTTCGGGAGCGAAATTCAGGGGCGAGAAAGCGAGGCGCTATCGGCGGCGGGCTCAGCCCTCGCCCAGCAGCGCCTCGTCGATGCCGTCGCACAGGCAATGCAGGGTCAGCAGGTGCACTTCCTGGATACGCGGGGCGCGCTCGCTGGGCACGCACAAGTTGACGTCGAATTCGTCCAGCAGGCCGGCGAGCTCGCCGCCGCCCATGCCGGTCAGGGCCACCACGCTCATGTCGCGCTGCTTGGCAGCCTGCACCGCGGCGAGCACGTTGGCGGCGTTGCCGGAGGTGGAAATCGCGAGCAGCACGTCGCCGGGCTGGCCGAGGGCTTCCACCTGCTTGGAGAACACCAGGCTGAAATCGTAGTCGTTGCCGATGGCGGTAAGGATCGAACTGTCGGTCGTCAGGGCGATCGCGGCCAGGCCGGGGCGCTCGCGCTCGAAGCGGCCGATCAGGTCGGCGGCGAAATGCTGGGCGTCGGAGGCCGAGCCGCCGTTGCCGCAGACCAGGATCTTGTTGCCGCTGGTGAGCGCGCCCACCAGCCGCTCGATCGCCGCGGCGATGTGGGGCGCCATCAGCGGCGCGGCCTGGCGCTTGGTCTCTGCGCTGTCGAAGAAATGCTGCTGGATGCTATCGATATGCATGGCTCGATCGGCCTTCTTGTTTTCAAACGCTTTTCAAATGCGGCACGCGCCGCAAGATATTGCGCATTATGACGCAGGCGCCCGGGCTCCCCCGCGCTTCATGGCGCCGCGCCGGCATCGAAGGCGTCGCGAATCCATTCGAGCCGCCCCGGCTCCAGCGCCACCACATCGAGCCGGCAGCGCGGCGCGGCGCCTGGTTCCGCCTGCGCGGCGAGGTAATGCTCCGCGGCCAGCAGGATGCGCCGCTGCTTGGCCGGTGTGACACTGGCAGCCGCGCCGCCGAAGGCGCGGCTGGCGCGCTGGCGCACTTCCACAAAAACCAGCGTACCGTCGGCCTCGCGCATGATCAGGTCGATCTCGCCGCCTTTGCAGCGATAATTGCGAACCACGAGCGCCAGGCCCTGCCTTTCCAGGTAAGCCAGCGCGCGTCCCTCGGCGCGAGCGCCCCGCGCCTGTGCCGGGGACATCGTGGATTTGAATGATGGATTCAACGGAAGTTCTCAAGCATGACTGACTGGATCTCCCTGGCGGCCGGCCAGTCCTACCCGTCCGGCACCCTGTACGTGGTGGCTACCCCGATCGGCAACCTGGCCGATCTCTCCCTGCGGGCACTGCACGTGCTCGGCCTGGCCGACGCCATCGCCTGCGAGGACACCCGCAATACCGGCCAGCTGCTCACGCGCGTTGGCCTGCACCGCCCGCTGCTGGCGGTGCACGAGCACAACGAACGCGAAGCGGCGGAGCGCATCAACGCGCGGCTGGCCGCTGGCGAGCGCATTGCCTACGTGTCCGACGCCGGCACGCCCGGTATCTCCGATCCGGGCGCGCGGCTGGTGGAAGCGGCGCGCGCGGCCGGCCACGCGGTGGTGCCGCTGCCCGGCCCGAGCGCGGCCGTGGCGGCCTTGTCGGTAGCGGGCGAGATGCTCGACAGCGGCGACGGACGTTTCACCTTTGCCGGCTTCCTGCCGTCCAAGGCGCGCGCGCGCAGCGAGGCCATCGCCGGACTGGCCGCGCTCGATCACGCCTGGGTGGTCTATGAGGCGCCGCACCGCATTGCCGACACGCTGGCGGCGCTGGCCGCCGCGCTGCCGCCGGACAGGCGGCTGCTGATTGGCCGCGAACTGACCAAGCTGTTCGAGGAAATCAAGGTGCTGCCGGTGAGCGAGGCGCCAGCCTGGCTGGCCGCGGATGCATCGCGCGCCAAGGGCGAGTTCGTGCTGGTGGTGGAAGGCGCGTCGGCTAAGGCAGCGGATGCCGGCCAGCCTGACGCCCGCGCACAGCAGGTGCTGGAGCTGCTGCTGGCCGAGTTGCCGGCCAAGCGGGCCGCCAAGCTCGCCGCCGCCATTACCGGCGCTTCCACCGATGCGCTGTACCGGCTGGCGCTGGCCCGGCGGGCGGGGCACGGCGAGGGCGACGGGGATGGCGAGGCGGCTACCGAGTGAATCGTCCGGGTGCCTGATGACCGCATCGGCGCATAAGCCGACGGCGTCGCGGACCTGGCATGCCTGCATGGTCCGCATCCCGGCTCAGCGGCTCTTGCGCCGGGCCGCCGGCTTGCGCGTCTTGCGGGCCGCGCGCACGGGACTGGCCGGGTTGTCGGCCAGTTCGGAGTCGGTCGTGGCATCGTCGCCACTATCGCCCGCATCGTCGCCGCTCGGCGCGATCTGCGGCCCCAGCGCCGCTACCTCGGAGCGCGACAGGCGCCGGATCTCCACCTGGGTGGAGCCGTGATCGGTAAAACCGAGGCGCTTGGCCGCGCCAAAAGAGACGTCGAGCACGCGGTTGCTGTGATACGGCCCGCGATCGTTGATGCGGACCACCGCCACCTTGCCATTGCGCAGGTTGCGCACCAGCACCCAGCTATCGAGCGGCAGCGAGGGATGCGCGGCAGTCATCGCCCGCATATCGAAGCGCTCGCCATTGGCCGTCTTGCGGCCATGGAAACCCTTGCCATACCAGGACGCCATGCCGCGCTGCTCATAGGAGCCCAGGTCGGGCCGCAGGCCCTCGAACGATCCCACGCCATCCCCCTGCGCGTCGCCGCCCCAGCGATACAGGCCCCAGCCATTGCTGCTGTCCTTCGGGGCTTTGTCCGAGGCGCCGTTTTTCTCGCCCTTGGCAACTTTGGCAGGCTTGGCCGGCTTGGCAGTCCCCGGCGTGGCGGCGGTGGGCACGCCCTCCTGCGTTTGATCGCCCGGTGGGATCGCACAAGCGGCAAGCGCCAGCGCGCACGTGGCATGCACGCACAGGCGGACGATCCGCGCGGGGCGGGAAAGGGGGAGTTGTAACCAACGCATCGCGGGAGTCTAGCATCACGCAGTTACACCTATGGCCTTGATTTTGTTACGAATTGTCTGTAACGCGCGGCACAAACCGTACCCGATTCGGCGCTTGCCAGGCGCCAGGCCAGTCCTGACAAGGCTTTCGCGGTGTGCTTCGCGCATTGCTTCATGCCCTTCCGACGCTGTCGGGCGCGGCACCTTTTTACAGGCCCGACGCTACAATGCGACCACTGTTCCGATCGCGAGCCATCCTTCGCCCTCGATTTTTGTGGTGCATGCGGCGCTCGTATCCGGCCCTGGCTCCCTGTCTCCCCTCCAACTTTCGCTCCATGCAAGTCCTACTGATTCCCGTGACGCCCTTCCAGCAGAACTGCACGCTGCTGATCGACGAGACCACTGGCCGCGCCGCGGTGACCGATCCCGGCGGCGACCTTGACCGCATCCATGCCGCGGTCAAGGAACACGGCGTGACGCTGGAGAAGATCTTCCTCACGCACGGGCACGTGGACCACTGCGCCGGGGCGGCATCGCTGGCGCGCGAGCTTGGGATCCCGATCGAAGGGCCGCACGAGGACGAGCGCTTCTGGATCGAGCAATTGCCGGAGCAGACGCGCCGTTTTGGCTTTAGCCACGCCGAGATCTTCGAGCCGCAGCGCTGGCTGGACACGGGCGACACCGTGCAGTTCGGCAGCGAGACGCTGGAGGTCTACCATTGCCCCGGCCACACGCCCGGCCACGTGGTGTTTTTCTCGCGCGCGCACCGGCTCGCCATCGTGGGCGACGTACTGTTCGCGGGCTCGATCGGCCGTACCGACTTCCCGCGCGGCAACCACGCCGACCTGATCCGCTCGATCCGCACCCATTTGTGGCCGCTGGGCGGCGACGTAACCTTCGTGCCCGGCCACGGGCCTGTCTCCACGTTTGCCGAGGAGCGCAAGAACAATCCCTATGTGGCGGACCACCTGATCGACGTCGGCTGAGCCCCC
Organism: Cupriavidus sp. 05T313; assembly: GCF_056396665.1. Lineage (NCBI taxonomy): Bacteria > Pseudomonadati > Pseudomonadota > Betaproteobacteria > Burkholderiales > Burkholderiaceae > Cupriavidus > Cupriavidus sp. 05T313. The sequence continues at coordinate 5,133 of NZ_JBFTLX010000049.1, forward strand.
GCACGCCGCGCTTTCCGAATCCCTATTCCAAGGCATGCCATGGCCAAGCGACAGGCACCCGACACCCGCCCCGAAATCTATGTGAGCACCGACGTGGAAGCCGACGGCCCGATCCCCGGCCCGCACTCCATGTTGTCCTTCGCCTCCGCCGCGATGCTGGCGGACAAGACCGTGGTGAGCACCTTCTCGGCCAACCTGGAGACGCTGCCGGGCGCCGCCGGGCATCCGGCGCAGATGCAGTGGTGGCAAACCCAGCCGGAAGCCTGGGCAGCCTGCCGGCAGAACCCGGAGCCGCCCGAGCGGGCCATGGTGCGCTACGTGGAATGGGTGGAGAGCCTGCCCGGCAAGCCAGTCTTCGTGGCCTTCCCGGCCGGCTTCGATTTCACCTGGATGTTCTGGTACATGATGCGTTTCGCCGGCCGCTCGCCGTTTGGCTGGGCGGCGCTTGACATCAAGACGATGGCATTCGCCATGACCGGGCTGCCCTACCGCAAGACCGTCAAGCCGGCGCTGCCGGCCGAATGGAAAGATCCGCTGCCGCACACCCATGTGGCGCTGGACGATGCGCTGGAGCAGGGTGCGCTGTTTTGCAACATGCTTACCGAATTGAAGGCCCGGGAGGCCAGGCTCGCCGCTGCACAGGCCGTGCCCGCAAGCGACGGCCCGCCCGCTCCCCCCGCGGCCTGAACCGGCTCACGCGCGGATTCCCGGCGCCGGCATGCGCCGGCCTCGCATCCTGTGGCGCGCCAGCTATAGTTAAGACGTATATGGCATCCGAACTGGCATTCGAACCCACCCGATCTCAGGGCGGCCGCGTCGCCAAGCCATATACGGCCTCGCGTGCCACGCCCAGGAGGTGTCGCCCATGCGTTTCCACCCCGACCTGCACCTCAGGCAGTTGGCCGGCCGGTTGCACTGGCCGCACGGGACGCCCTCGACGCGCGAATCCACGCGCCCGCACTCCCTCGAAGACGACGCCGAAGTCGCCAAGGCCATTGTTTACGTCAGCGCGCTGACCCTGGTGATCCTGCTGGTGGTCCTCGCGGCAATCGCTTTCGGTCAGGAGGCCATGCACTGGCTGGGTGTTCCTTAGACGACCCGCCTGAAGCAGTACAGCCTCCCTGACCGGGCCGGCCCCCACCTTGCGTGGGGGCCGGTTTTATTCAGGGGCCGCGGTTTGCCGGGCCCGCGGCCGGGACAAGCCTGGCTCAGGCCAGCAAGGGCGCCACATTCTCGGGCGGACGGCCAATCGCGGCGCGGCGGTTGCGCACCACCACCGGGCGCTGCAGCAGGATGGGATGGTCGGCCACCGCGCCCAGCACCTCGGCATCGGTCAGGCCCGGATCGGCCAGCCCCAGCTCTTTGTAGGGCGCCTCGTTGTCGCGCACCATCTCCCTCACCGGCACGCCCAGCATGGTGTGAAGCTGCTTGAGGGTGGACAGCGTGGGTGGCGTCTTCAGGTACTCCACGATCTCCACGGGCTCGCCCAGCCGGGTTGCGGCGGCCTCGACCAGCGCCAGGGTTTCGCGCGATTTCGAGCAACGGGGGTTGTGATAGATGGTGATCATGACGGTACTCCTGGTTCGGTGTCGGGGCGGCCCGGCGCGCGCTGGCATTGCGATGGCCGGCCGAGCGAGCCCGCGCGCCTGGGGCTGAAACCCGCACTATACAAGCGGCGCCGCGCGCCCGCATGCCCCGCTGCGGCGGGGCATGTCCGTTCAGTCCGCGCCGTGCTTTTCCGGCGCCAGCCGCAGCAAGGCCGCCACCGTGGCGCGCAGTCCGGCACGCAGCGGCTTGTCGTGGCGCAGCACCAGCGCCAGCGTGCGCGCCAGCGGCGGCGCAAGCGGGCGCACGGCGATGCGGGCGCGCGGCTGGCCGGGCGGCAAGGCCATGCCGGGCAGCACCGAGTAACCCAGCCCGGCGCCGACCAGTTCCTTGATCGCTTCGACGCTGTCCAGCTCCATGACAGGGCGCGCGCTGATGCCGGCGCGCAGGAACCACTCATCCACCAGCCGGCGCGTATTGCCACCCGGCGAGAACAGCACCAGCGGCCGGCCGGCAAGATCGGCGGGCGCCACGGTGGCGGGCAACGGATCGCCGTCGGCCGGCCCGATGGCAACGAACGGGTCTTCCAGCACGGGCGTGATGTCGAACATCCGGCCCGAGGCCGGCAGCGTAACGAAGGCCAGGTCAAGCGCGTTGTCTTCCACCGCCTTGAGCGCCTCGCCGGTGTTTTCCGTGCTGACCACGATCTCCAGCGCCGGCATGGCGCGGCGCAGGTCGCGCAAGACTGCCGGCAGCAGGTAGATGCAGGCGGTGGCGCCAGTGCCCAGCCGCACCCGCCCTACCGCTCCGCCGGCATGGCGCGCCATGCTGTCGTCGGCGGCGGCCAGCGCGCCCGCCACGCCGCGCGCGTGCGCCAGCAGGTCCTCGCCGGCGGCGGTGGGCAGCACATGGCGTCCCACCCTTTCCAGCAGGCGCAGGCCGTAACGCTGTTCGAGCTGGCGGACCTGCAGGCTGACCGCCGGCTGGCTCAGGCCCAGGCGCTCGGCGGCTGCCGAAAAGCTGCCCAGTTCGCAAACCAGGGCAAAGGCCTGCAGAAAGTCTGGATTGAGATGCCGCATGGCAAAGAAATTCTTATGCGCCGCATAAGTCAGCGAAGCTTCCTTTATAGCATCGGCGCACGGTAAGGTAGCGGCGTCGGGCCGCTCTGGTTGGCTCCGATAAACACCGATAACGCGGCTTCCCTCCACGTTCGGCCATCAACCCGGATCCGATCTGCCTTCCGGCTCACCTGCCCAGACCGCGCGCCGCGCCAGCACCATGAAAGCCCCTCTCGCCACACTCAGCGCTGCTTCCGCCACGCCGTTGGCCGTGGCCAACGCCACCGCTGCCGTCCAGGCCTGCGCCAGCCCTTCGATCCGCGACGCCACCGCCGCGGACATCCCCGCCATCCAGGCGATCTATGCCCACCATGTGCGCCACGGACGCGCTTCGTTCGAGGAAGTCGAGCCGGGCGTGGACGATATGCGGCTGCGCCACGCGGAGGTGAAACGCCAGGGGCTGCCCTACCTGGTGGCCGAGCGCGGCGGCGAAGTGCTGGGCTATGCCTATGCTTCCGCCTACCGGACACGCAGCGCCTACCGTTTCGCCATCGAGGATTCGGTCTACATCGACGAGCGCTTCCGTGGCCAGGGCCTGGGGCTGGCGTTGCTTGCCGCGCTGGTATCGCGCTGCGAAAGCGGCCCGTGGCGGCAGATGGTGGCAGTGGTGGCCTGCACCGCCAGCGGCGAGGGCGCGGGCTCGCTGGCATTGCACGAGCGGGTGGGTTTCCGCACCATCGGCCGGCTGCAGTCGGTTGGCTTCAAGCATGGCCAGTGGATCGATACGGTGCTGATGCAGCGCTCGCTGGGCGATGGCGATGAGACGCTGCCGGTGGAGCGCGCGGCCAGACGGTAGGCACGGCACCGGCTATGCGCCGGAGGATACTCGGGCCGCAGACGCGGCTCAGCCGGTTCGGGGCGCTCGCCGATCGCTGCCGTCCGGACGGGCCGCTCCGCCACCGGCGCCATTCAGCTGCTGCGCGAGGTGTCCGGCCCACGCATCGACGCGCGCCATGCCGCGTGCGACGTGTTCGCCGCCGCGTCGCATCTGGTCCAGCCGCAGCGCTTCGAAACGGGTCAGGCCGATGCAGGCCAGCACGTACTGCAGGTAAGGCGTGAGGAAATCGCGCTGGGCCGCGGGGCCTTCATCGAGCGGCCCGCCACAGGTAATGAGCAGCCATACCGGCCGGTCGGCGAGCAGCCCGGCCTTGCCAGCCGGCGTGCTACGAAACGTGCGGTTGATCCGCACCACATGATCGATCCACGCCTTGAGCGCGGATGGCACGGTGAAGTTGTGCATCGGCGTGGAGATCAACACGAACTCGGCGGCCTCCAGTTCCGCGATCAGCGTCTCCGAGTGCGCGAGCGCCGCAAGCTCGGCGGCGCCGCGGTCCTCCGCCGGCATCAGGCTGGCCTCGACGAGCGCCGCCGGCGGATGCGGCGGCGGTTCGCTGCCAAGGTCGCGCTCGCTTACCGTCAGCGCGGGATGGCACTGCCTGATTTGCGCCAGCACCCGCGAGGCGGCCTGCCGGCTCAGCGAGGACTCGCCGCGTGCGCTGGCGCTGATATGCAGGAGCTTGGTCATGGTTCTCCGGTCACCGGGATTGGCCGTGTCAGGCAAGCGCGATATTGAAGCGCAACGCGGAGGCCAGCAGGCCGTTGCGGTAATAGAAGCGGTGACCGAGCACATTGGTCAGCGGCGTATCCAGCACCAGCTTGGCGCAGCCCAGCGCGCGCGCCTCGTCCTTGAGCCGGTTCATCAGCAGGTGGCCGTACCCGCCGCTGCGCGCGGACTCGTCGGTGACGAGGTCGTCCACGTAGAAATGCACGCCGTGCACGAGGTTGTCCTGCAAGCGGAAGCCGGCCAAGGCCACCGGCCGCCCGCCCTGCCACAGCGCTAGCAGGCGATAGCCTGCCGCCACCTGGCGGCGCCAGCGTGCCACAAATTCTTCGGGCGACGCAAGGTGCGGGCGGAGTTGATGCATCAGCGGGAAACACGCCAGCACCCCGGCTTCATTGTCCACGTAGCGGATCGGCTCGCGATCGCCAGCCTGCGTGGCGTCTTGCGCGGGGGCGTTCATGCGGCGCTCCGGGGCTGCGCCGGTGCCGGCGGCGAGAAGCGCAAGCCCACCGCGATCCGGTTCCAGGCGTTGATGTTGGCGATGGCCGCGCTCAGGTGAGCGAGTTCGCCCGCGGGGAATTGCCCGGCCACCTGGACGTAGACAGCGTCGGAAGCACTTTCCGCGCTCAGCTTCGTCAACGCTTCCGTCCAGGCCAGCGCGGCCTGCTCGCGGGCGCTGAAGATCCCGGCATCGCGCCATGCCGCCACCAGGTCCAGCTTGCGCTGGTCAGCGCCCAGCCCCCGCGCCGCATTGAGGTGGAATTGCACGCAGAACGCACAGCCGTTGATCTGCGAGGCGCGCAGCTTGATGAGTTCGGTCAGGGACTTGTCCAGGCCGGCGTCGTCCACGGCCTTGGACAAGGCGCGCAGGGCGGCGGCTACGGCAGGGGCGGTGTTGGTGAAATCGGTGTACTCCATGCGGGCGTGGGTCGGCATGCGCATCTCTCCTTGGGACGTTGCGAGGATTCAATGTATATCAGAGCACGAACATAATATAAGAGCACTGATATCAAGCGCAAGTGGTCGGCACGGCGGGTGATGCGGAGGTTTTGCTGGGGAATGCGGAGGCGTTACCGGCTCAAGCGGATGGCAGGAGCGGAGGGAGAAGAAAGTCGCGGCCGATCTTCTGAATTAGCAATGCCGCTAATGAATTTAAAATTGATTGTACAGGGCAAAGTTATTCTTCTTGAGAATAATTTGCCTGCAAAGGGTTGCGGGGATGCGGCATGGCAAGCGCCTGCCCGCATCCCCGACCCCTCCCGCGGGCGGGAGGGGAAGCCAGCCATCAGCCAATCAGGTCCGACAGCGCCAGCGCCACCACCTTGGTGGCACGGTTCAGGTCGTTCAGCCGCAGGTTCTCATCCGAGTTGTGGCCGCGCGCTTCCATCAGCGTGCGCGGGCCGGCGCCGTACAGCACGGTGGGGATACCGTACTTGGTGTAGTGGCGCGCATCGGTGTAAAGCGGCACGCCCTGCACCGGGATCTCCACGCCGAACACTTCCTCGGCACGGCCCTTGAGGGCGCCGATCAGTTTCTCCACGCCCGGCAGTTCCGACAGCGGCTCGGCCAGGATGATGCGCTCGACCTTGACCTCGATGCCCGGACGGTCCCTGGCGGCCTTCTCGACCACGGCGCGGAGTTCGCCTTCGGCGTCAAAGCCGATTTCCTCGGGGATCATGCGGCGGTCGACGCGGAAGGTCACCAGGTCGGGCACCACGTTGGTGTTGATGCCGCCCTTGATCAGGCCGACGTTCAGCGTGGCGGTGTCGATACCCAGCGTCTTCGACTTGCGCGTGGCGAGTTCGGCGCGCAGGCCATAGATGGCTTGCAGGATGTGGGTGGCAGCCTCGATGGCGTCCACGCCGGTGTGCGGCATTGCAGCGTGGCCCTGCTTGCCCTTCACCGTGACTTCCACGTGCAGGCAGCCGTTGTGGGCCGAGGTGATGCCGTAGGAGAAGCCCGCCGAGATGGCGTAGTCGGGCTTGCTCAGGCCCTGGTCGAGCAGGAACTTGGGACCGATGTCGCCGCCGGTTTCCTCGTCGTAGGTGAACTGCAGTTCCAGCGTGCCGTTGAGCTTGGCGCCTTGCTTCTCGGCTTCCATCAGCGCCAGCACGGCGTAGGTGTAAGTGGCGAAGTCCGACTTGGACACGGCCACGCCACGGCCGTACATGACCGGGCCGTGCTCGCTGTCGGCGATCTCGCCGCCGTACGGGTCTTTGGTCCAGCCCAGGCCGGGGGGCACCACGTCGCCGTGCGCGTTCATGGCGATGGTGGGACCGCCCTTGCCGAAGGTCTTGCGCACCAGCAGGTTGGTGGCGCTGATCATGCCGGCGGCCTTGACCAGTTCGTCAGGCACCTTGTGCGCTTCCACCTTGAAGCCCAGGCCTTCGAGCAGCACCTTGGCGCGCTTGCCGTGCGCATCGCAGTCGCCCGGCGGGTTGTCGGACGGCACCTTGACCAGTTCGGCCAGGAAGGCTTCCTGCGCGGGGCGCTGGGCGTCGATGAAGTTGGTGAGCGTGGTCTGCAGCGGGTTCACGTTGTCTCGTGCGGTCATGTTTTATCTCTGAATCAAAATCTGAAGGTTTCTCAGGATCGGGGACGCTGGCGCCTGGCCGCGCCGCTTATTGCTGCCGTGCGGAAGACTTGTCGAAATGCTCGACAAAATCGCTGAACACGGCGGCAGCACTGGCGGCGTCTTCAGCAGTCATGATCTCGGTGGGGTGGTGGCTGATGCCGCCGTTGCCGCAGCGCACAAACAGCATCGCCACGTCGGCGATGGCGGCGATGGCCATGGCGTCATGCCCGGCGCCCGAGGGCAGGTGCCGCACCGGCAGTCCCTGGCGGGCAATGGCATCCGCCCATTGCGTCTGCAGCCAGGGCGCGCACGGCACGCTCACGGCTTCATGGGTCTTGCGGACCGTCACACGCACATTGCGGCGGGCGCACACGCGTTCGATCTCCGCCAGCACGTCGTTGACGGCAGCCTGGCGCACGGCGTCTTCGCCGGCGCGGATGTCGATGGAGATCACCGCGCGGCCTGGCACCACATTGGCGGCGCCGTTGGGCACGTTGAACTGGCCGATGGTGCCCACCAGGCCCGGCAGGCCACCGCAGCGGCGCTCGATATACAGGCCGATCTCCGCGCCGGCCATGGCCGCATCGCGGCGCATGTCCATCGGCACGGTGCCGGCGTGGCCGGCCAGCCCTTCGAATTCGACGATGAAACGGGTGGCGCCGGAGATCGCGGTCACCACGCCCAGCGGCAACCCTTCATTAAGCAGTACCGGGCCTTGCTCGATATGGACTTCCACGAAGGCCAGCACCTGCTCGCGCCGATGCGCGGCGGCAGGCAGGCCGGCAGGGTCGAAACCGGCCGCGCGCATCACTTCGCGCATGGTCTTGCCGGAGTCGTCCACATTGTCGAGCACGTTGGTGTCGAAGGTGCCGGCGATGGCGCGGCTGCCCAGCAGCGTGGCCTTGAAGCGCACGCCCTCCTCCTCGGCAAAGCCAACCACTTCGATGGCGAACGGAAAACGCTTGCCCTGGCGGTTCCACTCGGCCACGCAGGCGACCGGCAGGATCACGCCGAGGTTGCCGTCGTAGCGGCCGCCGTCGCGCACGGTGTCGAAGTGCGAACCGGTAAGCAGCGCCGGTGCGCCGGGCGCCGTGCCTTCATAGCGGCCGATCACGTTGCCGGCGGCATCGCGGCGCACCGTCATGCCGGCTTCGCGCATCCACTCGGCCAGCTGCGCGGCGGCGCCGTGGTGGGCCTCGGTGAGATAAGTGCGGGTGAGCATGCCGGGCTGCTCGGTATGGACGGCCAGGGTATCTGCCCAGGCCATGATGCGCGCCGCGGTTTCGGTAGCGGGCGTGAGGGTTGCTGCCATGCGTGTCTCCTGCTGGAAGTGCGCGAATGCGATGGCGCCGGATCATGCAAGCGCCGCGCCAGCGGTGCCTTGGTTGCCGGGCCGGCGTCGCCGGACCGTCCCGGTGCGCCTTGACTCTCGTCCGAGAGCTCTATTCTGTGCGATTCATGGTAGCACAGTGAATTCAAAAATTGCATACAAAAATGATATGCACTATATTGGCTTCCACGTTCCGACAATTCGCTGCGGACAATCCGATCCGGACAGCGAGTTGCGTGGATTCCGCTCCAACAGGAGGGCCAATCCACGAAGCGCCGCAGCCCTCACCCGGCCACGCGCCCGGCACGTCAGACCGGCCGTCCCGCCACGCGGGCAACCGGCAATTCCTGCAGCAATGACAGGACGCGCCAGCCAAAGTCTAGGACGCGTCCGCATGGAGACAACGATGCACCCAGCAGTCCAGCCGCGGTCCGCTTCCGCCCGCCCGCAGTCCGCTATTACCCGTTTCACCCGCTCCCTGTTTGGCCAGGTGCTGATCGCCCTGGTGCTGGGCACTGCACTCGGCCTGTTCTTCCCCGAGTTCGCCGCCAAGCTCAAGCCGCTTGGCGACGCCTTTATCAAGCTGATCAAGATGCTGATCGGGCCAATCGTCTTCTGCGTGGTGGTGGCCGGCATCTGCGGCGCCGGCGAACTGAAGAAGGTGGGCCGGGTCGGCATCAAGGCGGTGCTGTATTTCGAGGTGGTCACCACCATCGCGCTGGCGCTGGGCATCGCGCTGGCTTATATCTTCCATCCCGGCACCGGTATGAACGTGAACCCGGCCTCGCTCGACGCATCGGCGATGTCGGCCTACGTGGACTCCGCCGAAAAGGTCAAGAGCGCCGGCATGGTGGACTTCCTGCTCAAGCTGATTCCGAGCACGGTGATGGGCGCGTTCGCCAGCGGCGACGTGCTGCAGGTGCTGCTGGTGTCGATCCTGTTCGGCTGCGCGCTGTCGCTGGTGGGCGAGCGCGGCCGGCCGCTGGTGTCGATGATCGACACCTTCTCGCACACCTTGTTCAAGATGATGGGCTTCATCATCAAGCTGGCGCCGCTGGGCGTGCTGGGCGCGGTGGCCTTTACCGTGGGCAAGTATGGCATCGGCTCGCTCAAGCAACTCGGCTACCTGGTAGTGGTGTTCTACGGCGCGGTGATGTTGTTCGTGCTGGTGGTGCTGGGCACGGTGATGCGCCTGTGCGGCTTCTCGGTGATCAAGCTGATCCGCTACCTGCGCGCCGAACTGCTGGTGGTGCTGGGCACCGCGTCGTCGGACAGCGTGCTGCCGCAGATCATGAAGAAGCTCGAATTCATGGGCATCAAGAAATCGGTGGTGGGGCTGGTGATCCCCACCGGATACTCCTTTAACCTCGACGCCTTCTCCATCTACCTGACGCTGGCCGCGGTCTTCATCGCCCAGGCCACCAATACGCCGCTGGCGCTGGGCGACCTGCTGGGCATTCTGGCGGTGGCGCTGGTCACGTCCAAGGGCGCGCACGGCATTCCCGGCTCGGCCATCGTGATCCTGGCGGCCACGCTGTCGGCGCACCCGGCGATTCCCGCCATCGGCCTGGTGCTGGTGTTGTCGGTGGACTGGTTCATCGGCATCGCCCGCGCCGTGGGCAACCTGATCGGCAACTGCGTGGCGACCGTGGTGGTAGCCGCCTGGGAGAAGGACATCGACCGGGCTCGCGCCCACGACGTGCTCAACGGCAAGATCGACGCCACCGACCTCGACGCGGGCCTTGCGCCGGCGCCGCACGAAGGCGCCCTGGCCACCCCCGGGGCATCCCCGCTGCCCGGCGCGGCCGCGGGGCGCTAGAATCTCGGCATTCCTCACTGAGACGCAGCGCAAGTGCGCAACCATGCCCGAGCATATCGATCCTGCCATGACCGCCGAAGCGATCGCCGAAGACATTGTCGCGGCCATCGTTTCGCACCGCCTGCCGCCCGGCACCAAGCTGCGCGAGGAGGCCCTGGCGAGCGTCTACCGCGTCAGCCGCACCAAGGTGCGCGCCGCGCTGCTGATGCTGTCCAAGGACAAGCTCATCCAGATCGTGCCGGACAAAGGCGCCTTCGTGGCCAAGCCCAGCGCCGAGGAGGCGCGCGAAGTGTTCGCGGTGCGCCGCATCCTGGAGGCCGCGCTGGCGCGTGAATTCGTGGCGTCGATGCGCAGTGCCGTGATCACCATGCTCTACCAGTCCCGCCGCGATGCCGCCTGCTCTTCCGATGAACATCGCGAGTTTATCGAGGCGGCTCGCGCCGGCGACACCGAACGCGCCGTGACGCTGATGGTGGAGCACCTGGGCCACGTCGAGGCAGCACTGCATTTCGACCAGGTGCCGGCCGCCCACGGCAAGGACCTGGTGACGGCGCTGCTGGCCTGAGGCCATCCCGAGGCCATCGTTTGCCGCGCCCGTGGCAAGCGCTTGACCTGGGTCAAGGCGGGCACCGCGCCTTTGCACCATCATGGACCCCGTCATGAAGATGCGGGGGCGCGCTTCATGACATATGGCCCGTCCCTTGCGACGGCAGCCCGCACGCCGGCCTGGGTGCGGGCTTTTTCTTTTGCGCGGCGCTTTTCCGCGCGCCTGCCCGCCTGCCGCCCCCGCCCTGCTCCCACCCACCTTGTTGCGTGCCACGCGCGCCTTCATTGCCACATCCGTACGTGATCGAATCGCGGCATCGGAGTAGGATGTCGGAGGCCCAAGTCAGAGGCCGCTTAAAAGACAGGAAGACAGGAGACAGACATGACCCGTTCCATGCCGCTTTCCGCAGTCCCGGCCCGGCCGCTCCACGCCGCCGGGCGCACTTCGCCCTCGTCCGGCCCGCGCGGCCGCGACTGACCTTCCAGCCCGACTCGCTTGCCGGGCCATCCGCTTTCATCATCCAACCCAACCCAGGGAGGGAAACCCATGTCCAACGCGTTCCGAGACGACGTCCTGGCCGGCAAGGTCGTGTTTATCGCCGGCGCCTCGTCCGGCATCAACCTGGGCATCGCCCAGCACTTCGCGAAAGCCGGCGCGCGGCTGGCGCTGGTCAGCCGCGACCCCGAGCGCATCGCGGCGGCGGCGGCCACCATCAACGATGCCGGCGGCAGCGCGCTCGGCATGGCGGCCGATGTGCGCGACTACGCCGCGGTGGAAGCGGCGCTGGCACGCGCGCGCGATGAACTCGGGCCGATCGATATCGTGATTTCGGGCGCGGCCGGCAACTTTGTCGCGCCGGCGCTGGGCATGTCGGCCAACGGCTTCAAGACCGTGGTGGATATCGACCTGATCGGCACCTTCAATGTCTTCCGCGCCTGCTTTGCCTTCCTCAACGCCCCCGGCGCTTCGCTGATCGCCATCACCGCGCCGCAGGCGGTCAACGCCATGATGTTCCAGGCCCATGTGTGCGCCGCCAAGGCCGGCATCAATATGCTGGTGAAATGCCTGGCGATGGAATGGGGCCCGGCGGGCGTGCGCGTCAACGGCATCTCGCCCGGCCCCATCGCCGGGACCGAAGGCATGGCGCGGCTCGCGCCCACGCCGGAGATGGAGGCGCGCTTCAAGGCGCGCCTGGCGCTGCGCGACTACGGCGACAAGAGCGATATCGCCAACACCGCGCTGTTCCTGTCCACCGACAACGCGCGCTATATCACGGGCACCATCGTGGACTGCGACGGCGGCAGCAAGCTGGGCGACGCTTCGGCCGATGCGCTGCAACCGCCCAAGGCGCCCGGCAAGGCTGCCTGAACCCGCGCGCCGGTCCGCAGCGGCACCGGCGCATTAGCGCATTAGCGCATCAAGACACCTGCATCAAGACACATCAATCAAGGAGACAACCAATGACATCGCCCGTGCTCTATCACGCCGCCGAAGGCGTGGCCACCATCACCCTGAACCGCCCCGACGTGCTCAACGCGCTCAATGCGGAGCTGATGGCAGAGCTGCGCGCCGCGGTCGAGCGTGCCGCGCAGGACGAAGCTGTACGCGCGGTCGTGCTCACCGCCAATGGCCGTGGCTTTTGCGCAGGCGCGGATCTCGCCGGGCGCCAGGCCGAACTCAAGGACTCCGGCACGCTGCTGCGCGAGCGCTATCACCCGATCATCCTGGCGCTGCGCAATATGCCCAAGCCTGTCATCACCTCGGTCAACGGCGTGGCGGCCGGCGCCGGCATGAGCCTGGCGCTGGCCGGCGACGTGGTACTGGCCGGCCGCTCCGCGTCGTTCCTGCAGGCGTTCTCGAAGATCGGCCTGGTGCCCGATGCGGGAAGCACCTACTTCCTGCCGCGCTACGCGGGCGAGATGCGCGCGCGCGCGCTGGCCATCCTGGCCGAGAAGATCGACGCCGAGGAAGCCCACCGCATCGGCCTGGTGTGGAAGGTGCATGAAGACGAAGCCCTGCCCGCCGAGACCGCGAAGCTGGCGGCCCACCTCGCGCAGATGCCTACCTTTGCCTATGGCCTGATCAAGGAAGCACTTAACGCCAGCCTGGAGAGCGACCTGCCCACGCAGCTCGAACGCGAAGCCACGATGCAATCGCGCGCGTCGAAGAGCGAGGACTTCAAGGAGGGCGTGGCGGCGTTCCTGGAGAAGCGCAAGCCGGCATTCAAGGGGCGCTGAAACTCTCGCACGCCGGACGGTGATGCCACCGCCGTTATGTTGACTACGCATCGCACCACAATGCCGAAACCAGGAGACGCGCATCATGCTAGGCCTCATGCAAGACCGTCCGTTGCTGATTTCTTCCCTGATCGAGTACGCCGCGCTGTACCACCCGCTGCAGGAGATCGTGTCGCGCACGATCGAGGGCGGCACGGTGCGCACCGACTATGCCGAGGTACACAACCGCGCCAGGCGCATCGCCAGCTCGCTCGCCGGACTCGGCGTCGCACAGGGCGATCGCGTCGGCACGTTGGCGTGGAATACGCACCGTCACCTGGAGCTGTACTTTGGGGTATCCGGCGCGGGCGTGGTGCTGCATACCGTCAACCCGCGCCTGTTCCCCGAGCAGATCGACTACATCATCAACCACGCTGAAGACCGCGTGCTCTTCTTCGATCCGTGCTTCGCGCCGCTGGTGATGCAGCTTGCGCCGCGCCTGACGTCGGTCACGCACTACGTGGCGATGACCGACCGCGCCGGCACCGACGCGCTCGGCCTTGCCGGCAGACTGCCGAGCCTGCTGTGCTATGAAGACCTGATCGACGCCGGCAACGAGAATTACGCATGGCCGCAGTTCGACGAGCGCACCGCGTCGTCCCTTTGCTATACCTCGGGCACCACCGGCAACCCCAAGGGCGTGCTGTATTCGCACCGCTCCACCGTGCTGCACAGCCTCAAGGCCTGTGCTTCCGACACCTTCGGCGTAGGCGTGGACAGCGCCATCCTGCTGGTTGTGCCGCTGTTCCATGCCAACGCCTGGGGCATGCCCTACGCCTGTGCCATGACCGGGGCCAAGATGGTGCTGCCTGCCCAGCATCTGGACGGCGAAAGCGTCTACCGCATGCTGCGCGACGAGCGCGTGACCTTCTCCACCGCGGTGCCCACCGTGTGGCTGATGCTGTTCCAGTATCTCGACGCGCACCCGGAGATCGACCCGCGCTCGCTCGGGCTGAAGCTCGCCGGCGTGGGCGGCTCGGCCGCGCCCGCAGCGATGATCGAGCGCTTCGAGCAGCAGTTCGGCGCGCGCTTCATCCAGGGCTGGGGCATGACGGAAACCAGCCCGATCGGCGTGATCAGCACCCTGCTGCCCAAGCACCGGGAACTCGGCGCGCAGGAGCAGTTGAAGGTCAAGCTCAAGCAGGGCCGCGCGCTGTGGGGCGTGGACCTGCGCATCGAGGACGACCAGGGCAACGCACTGCCGCACGACGGCCACGCTTTCGGCCGGCTGAAGGTGCGCGGGCCGTGGATCGCCTCGGCCTACTTCAAGGCCGAAAATGACGCGCTCGATGCCGATGGCTGGTTCGACACCGGCGACGTTGCCAATATCGATGCCGACGGCTATGTGCAACTGGTGGACCGCGCCAAGGACGTGATCAAGTCCGGCGGCGAATGGATTTCTTCCATCGATCTGGAGAACGCCACCATGGGTCATCCCGCCGTGGCCGAGGCGGCGGTGGTTGGCGTGCCGCATCCCAAGTGGCAGGAGCGGCCGCTGCTGGTGGTGGTGCGCCGCCCCGGCACCGAAGTCAGTGCCGCCGAACTGCTCGATTTCCTCGCCGCCAGGGTAGCGAAGTGGTGGGTGCCCGACGATGTCGCCTTTGTCGATTCCCTGCCCCACACGGCCACCGGCAAGCTGCTCAAGGTGAAGCTGCGGGAGCAATTCAAAGACTATGTCCTGCCCACGGCGCAGGAACCCATTCAAGCAAGGAGTAACGCAACATGAGCACCAGCAGCGAACGCATCATCCTGACCATCGAAGACGGCGTGGCCGAGGTCAGGCTCAACCGCCCCGACAAGATGAACGCGCTCGATCCCGCCATGTTCGACGCGCTGATCGAAACCGGCCAGCGGCTCGCGCGCGAGCCCGGCCTGCGCGCGGTGGTGCTGTCCGGCGAAGGCCGTGCCTTTTGCGCGGGTCTCGATATGCAAAGCATGGCCGGACTGGGTGGCGGCAGCGACGCCGTCGCCGCCGGCCGTCTTGCGGCGCGCACCCATGGCATCTCCAACCGGCCGCAGTTCGCGTGCATGGTGTGGCGCGAATTGCCGGTACCCGTGATTGCCGCGGTCCACGGCGTCGCGTTCGGCGGCGGCCTGCAGGTGGCGCTCGGCGCTGACTTGCGTTACGTCGGCGCGGACACGCGCATGTCGGTGATGGAAATCAAGTGGGGCCTGGTGCCCGACATGGCCGGCATGCTGCTGATGCGCGGACTGGTACGCCCGGACCGCCTGCGCGAACTGATCTATAGCGGACGCATCGTCAACGCAGAAGAAGCCTGCGCGCTGGGCCTTGCCACGGCCGTGGTGGACGATCCGCGCGCGACGGCGCTGGCCACGGCGCGCGACATCGCCAACCGCAGCCCGGACGCGATCCGCGCCGCCAAGCGCCTGATGCAGGTGAGCGAAGACGGCGATGGCGCCGCCATCCTGCTGGCCGAATCGGTGGAACAGGACCGCCTCATCGGCGGCGCCAACCAGCGGGAGGCGGTGAGCGCCAATATGGAGAAGCGGGCGCCGGTGTTCAAGACCGCGCCGTAGTCGCCGCGCGGGCTCACGCGCGAGCGTTGGCGCGCCGGCGCCGCACGCGGCGGTAGAGCGCGAAGTAGACAGCCATGTTCAGCGCAAGCACCAGGGCGCCGAGCACGATCTGGATTTCGCGCGTGAGACCGTCGGGGTAGATCAGTTGCAGAACGTAGTGCTGGATGAAGTCGCCCCCGTAGGCTTGCAGGCCGGCGCGCTGGCGCAGCGCGTTTTCCAGCGGCGTGAGCGGGCAGATCCACCCGCTCCACTCCACCACCACGCCCCATGCCGCCGCCGGCAAGTGCAGCCATGCCAGGCGCGGCCAGCGCAGCACCAGCACGCCGCCCAGCATCGCGAAGACGATAAAGGCAAGGTGCAGCAGGACGACCGCGTCCGCCAGCCACGCCGCCATCATCGCCCCTGCCGCCCCGTCCAGTAGCCCGGCACCGCGAACGCCGCCTTCAGGTGCTCGATAAAGAAACGGATCTTGGCCGGCACCGGACGCTGCTGCGGGTACACCGCAAGGATGTCGTAGTCGGGCAGCGCGTACTCGTCCAACACGGTGATCAGTTCGCCGCTCTCCAGTTGCGAGAGGATTTCCCACGTGGAACGCCAGCCCAGTCCCAGTCCCTCTCCGGTCCAGCGGTGCAGCAGTTCGCCGTCGTTGCAATCGAGGTTCCCGTTCACGCGCACCGTCACGGTCTTGCCGTCCTGCTGGAAATACCAGCCGCGCTGCTGGCCGCCCTGCAGGTTGAACGCCAGGCAGTTGTGCTGGGCCAGGTCGTCCAGCGTCTGCGGCACGCCGTAGCGCGCGAAGTAGGCGGGCGTGCCGCACACCACGCGCTTGTTGGTGGCCAGCTTGATGGCGACGAAATTCGGATCGATGGCGCCGCCGATGCGGATGCCCACGTCGTAACCCTCGCGCACCAGGTCCACCACGCGATCGGTCAGGTTGAAGGAGATCTGCACCTCCGGATTCGCCGCCAGGAACGCCGGCGCGTGCGGCGCCACGTGCTTGCGACCGAACGCCGCCGGGGCCGACACGATCAGGTGCCCGGTTGCCTTGTGCTTGCCTTCCGCGATCAGCATCTCGGCACGGTCGAGATCGGCCAGCGCCTTTTTGCACTGCTCCATGAAGGCCGCGCCCTGCTCCGTCACCACGATGCGCCGCGTCGAGCGGTGCAGCAGCTTCACGCCGATGCGCGCCTCCAGCGCATTGATGCGGCGCCCGATCATCACCGGCGTCACGCCCTGCGTCAGGGCGGCGGCGGCCATGCTGCCGTGCTCGACGACCGCGATAAAGGCTTCGATTTGCTTTAGCTTGTCCATGCTGTGTGTCTCCTGAGCGTCATTGTGGCGCATGGGAGGCCGCCACGCATGCGCGCGGTGCTATGGGCGCAATTCGCCGGGGCGCATGGGACCTGCGGCAACCGCGCTCAGGGGCGCCCGCGCACCGCCGGCCGCCCCCGCGGCATCCCTTGCGCCCGATGCCGTACCTCCTTGCTGAACTCCGCGCACGCATGCGTCATCAGGTCTTCGGACCGGTACACCAGGAACACCCGGAACTCCGGCAGTTCGTCGCTGATCGGCAGGCGCACCAGCGACGCGGGATCCAGCCGCAGCGGCCCGGTGCCGTCGAACACGAAGTCCGACCACATGCTGATCAGGTCGGTGCGCGTGGCGAGTTGCAGGCCGAGCAGGTTGGAAGCGCTCTGCACGATGCGCTTGGGCATGTCCAGCCGATGCAGGCGCATCAGGCTGGCCAGCGGGCTGCCGGGGTCGTCGAGCGGGTCGAGGACGAGCCAGTCGGCGTCGAGCAGCGGCCGCAGCCGGCGTACCCGCCGCAGCGGATGGCCGGCACGCACCGCCAGCGACATGCCGGTGGAGAACAGCGGCTCCCACTGGAAGGCGCCGGTGCCGGGGCCGCTGTTGGTGGAGATCAGGCCAAGGTCGAGCCGGCCTTCGCGCAGGCCTTCGAGGATCTGCTGCGGGCGCAGCTCGAAGCCGCGCAGCGCGACATTGGGAAAGCGTTTGCGGAAGGCGGCCATGGCATCGGGCAGCGGCCCGCTGGAGGCCACGGCGGTCAGGCCGATATTGAGCTGCGCGTCGGCGTGGCCGCGGATCGCTTCGATGTCTTCCAGCGCGTGGCGCAGCTCCTGCTCGACCAGGCTGGCGCGCTTGACCAGCGCCACGCCGTAGGCGGTCAGGCTGACGCCGCGCACGGAACGCGACATCAGCGTGACGCCGAGTTCGCGTTCCAGTTCGGCGATGGCCTTGGACAGCGCCGGCTGCGACACATGCAGGCTGCGCGAGGCTTCGTGGATGCTGCCGTGCTGGGCTACCGCCAGCAGGATGCGCAGTTGCTGCAGCTTCATCTTTCCCTTTCCCTGTTTTCCTGTTTTTTTTCGGTGCCCCGCGCCGGTGCGCCACGCCCCGCGGCCGTGCGCGTGGGGCGCTCCAGGCACGCGCGCGCGTACCCGGCGCTGCGCCGCGATGCCGCGTGGCACAAGGCTTCTCCGTACTTCTACCGATAGCGGCGCAACCCTGGTTATGACGGCGATGCCATTTGGTTATCAGGATGAAAATATATGATTTTTGGCTTGCCGTGTTTGCCTGAATACTTCATCGCCAGGGATTCCACATTCCCTACGCTGGACGCAGGCAACCGCCGGCCTCCACGGCCCGATCCCCCAACCCAGTTCGTGGAGACACCGACATGAACGATGCCACCCTGCCTGGCGCGCCTTCTCTGGCGCCTGCCCAGGCAATATCCGCCAGCCCGGCCCGCCAGAGCCAGTTCCGCCTGATCGCCGCCTGCTCGATCGGCAATGCGCTGGAAATGTACGACTTCACCGTCTACAGCTTCTTCGCCCTGCTGATCGGCAAGCTGTTCTTTCCGTCCGGCAGCGCCTACGGCTCGCTGCTGCTGGCGGTGGCGACGTTCGGCATCGGCTTCGTGATGCGGCCGCTGGGCGGCTTCGTGATCGGCAACTACGCGGACCGCCACGGACGCAAGGCCGCCATGACGCTGACCATCGGCCTGATGGTACTCGGCACGCTGTGCCTTGCCTTCGCCCCGACCTACGCTTTCGCCGGGCTGTTCGGCCCGCTGATGATCGTGGCCGGCCGCCTGCTGCAGGGCTTTTCGCTGGGCGGCGAGATCGGCGCTTCCACCGCCATGCTGATGGAATCCGGCGGCGTCAAGGGCCGCGGCTTTCGCGTCAGCTGGCAACTTGGCAGCCAGGGCATCGCGGCGACGCTGGGCGCGCTCACGGCCGCCATTCTTTATGGCGTGCTGCCGCAGGCGTCGCTGGAGAGCTGGGGCTGGCGCGTGCCCTTCGTGCTGGGCCTGCTGATCGCGCCGGTGGGGCTGTATATCCGTGCGCACCTGGACGAGACGCACACGGCCCAGCCGCACGCCCCAAGCCCGCTCGGCACGCTGTTCCGCGAGCATGGCGGCACCGTGGTCAAGGGCATCCTGACCATCATCGGCGGCACGGTCGCCACCTATCTGGTGGTGTATTTCATGCCCACCTACATGATCCGGGAACTGCATCTGCCGCCGTCGCTGTCGCTGCTCTCGGGCTGCGTGACGGGTGTGGTGTGCCTGGTGATGTCGCTGCTGGCCGGCACCCTGGCCGACCGCCTGCCGCGCCGCAAGCCGCTGGTGCTGGGCTCGATGGTCTTTACGCTGGTGTGCCTCTATCCGGCGTTCTGGCTGATGACCCATTACCCGAGCGTGCCGCTGGTGCTGTCGCTGTCCGCGCTGCTGACCGCCAGCGTCTACCTGGGCTCCACGCCGATGCTGCTGATGATGATGGAACTCCTGCCGGCCAAGGTGCGCGCCAGCGGCCTGTCGGTGATCTATGCGGTGGGCGTGACGGTGTTTGGCGGCTCCTGCCAGTTCATCGTCACCTGGATGCTGGCCAAGACTGGCAACCCGATGGCGCCGGCCTTCTACATGATGGCCTGCGGCGCGGTGACCATCCTCGCGGTGCTGACGATCCGCGAAACCCGAGAAGACTAAAGCCTTTCCTCCCCTGCCGCTTCGTAGCCAAGGAATACAGAATGACCCGCGAACCCACCCTGACTCCCTTCCAGTTGCTGCCGCACCTGCTGCCGCAGATCCAGATCGACGCCGACACCTTTATCGGCATCCGCCGCCAGATCCACGCCCGGCCCGAACTCGGCTTCGAGGTGGGCGCCACCAGCAAGCTCGTTGCCACCTTGCTGGAAAGCTGGGGCTACGAGGTGCATACCGGCATCGGCAAGAGCGGCGTTGTCGGGCAGCTCAAGGTGGGCAACGGCAAGCGCCGCCTGGGCATCCGCGCCGACATGGACGCGCTGCCGATCGTCGAGGCCACGGGCCTGCCTTATGCCAGCAAGAACCAGGGCAAGATGCACGCCTGCGGCCACGACGGCCACACCGCCATCCTGCTGGCCGCCGCCAAGGCGCTGGCCGACAGCCGCGACTTCGATGGCACGCTCAACCTGATCTTCCAGCCCGACGAGGAAAACCTGTGCGGCGCGCGCGCCATGATCGAGGACGGCTTGTTCGAGCGCTTCCCGTGCGATGCGGTCTTCGCCCTGCACAATATGCCCGGCGTGCCGGCCGGCAGCTTCCGGGTGCTGCCGGGCCCGGTGAGCCTGTCGTCCGACGTGGCGGACGTGACCATCAAGGGCGTGGGCGGGCACGGCGCCATGCCCCACCGCGCGCGGGATCCGATCGCCGCGTCGGCGGCCATTGTCACCGCGCTGCAGACCGTGGTGGCGCGCAACGTGGCGCCGGACGATACCGCGGTGCTGTCGGTGGGCTTTATCCGCGGCGGCGCGACCCATAACGTGATTCCGGAATCGGTCACGCTGGGCCTGAACGTGCGCGCCGCGCGCCCGGAAACGCGCGCGCTGGTGGAGCAGCGCATCCGCGAGATCGTCAGCCTCACCGCGCAGGCGCATGGCGTGGAAGCGCTCATCGACTACCGCCAGCTGACGCCGCCGATGGTCAACACGGAGAGCGAAACCAAGCTGGCGCAGCAGGTTTGCAGCGACCTTGTCGGCGCCGACAAGGTCGTGACGCAAGCGCCCAAGGGCCTGAATGGCAGCGAGGACTTCGCGTGGATGCTGAACGAGGTGCCGGGCTGCTACCTGATCCTCGGCAACGGCGAAGGCGAGTTCGGCGGTTGCATGGTGCATAACCCCGGCTACGACTTCAACGACCAGGTGCTGCCGCTGGGCGCGGCCTGCTGGGTCCGCCTGGCGCAGACTTACCTGACCGCGTGAGATAGCGTGGGCGGACCCGCTGCTGCGCTGTCCGCCTCCGCCTCCACCGCCTCCACCGCCTCGATCGCCTCCCGCTGTTCCGCGGACGAAGCCGAGCCTGGATCCCCTGGTGTCCACGCGTCGCGGACCTCCGGTGGAACAGGCGCCGGCGACGGTACCGCGGGGGCTGGCGCTGTAACGGGTACGGTTGCCGCCGTGGCAGCCGCCGGCGCACCGGCGCCCTGCACGGGCGCCCGCCCCAGCTGCGAACTGATCTCGGCCGCTTCGGCCAGCACGTAGGCAAGCCGCCGCAGCGGCCGGCTGACCTGCAGTTGCAGGAAAAGCGTCAGCGCCGCGCCGGGCACGAAGGCTATGCCGTACAGCGACAGCAGCGGCAACAGGCTGCCGCCCTTGTGCGGCAGTTCGACCAGCCCGGTGACCAGCGCCAGCGCGAACGGGCTCACCGCCAGCAGCAGCCCGATCGTCTTCGTTATCCCTTCCCACATCCGCAATTGCGCATGCACGCGCCGGGCCCGCGCGCGCAGCCCCTGGGCCGGTATCCGCGCCAGTGCGCGCAGCAGCGCGCTCTCCGCCTCATCGTGCCGGTCGACCTGGTCGGCCAGCTGGCCCAGCGGATCGCGCAACCTGCGCGCGAGCGCGGGCAGGTGCGTCAGCAGCAGCGCCGCCAGTCCCGCCACGCTGCCCCCCAGCAGGCAATAGACCAGCCGCGCCTGCCACGGCGCCGGCGTCTGCCTGATCTGATACCTGGTGTACAGCACCGCGCCGGTCGCCAGCAGCGCGGCCAGCGAACAAGCCCAGAACAGCCCCAGCAGGCCGCGCTGCAGCCGCTCCAGGTTCATGGCGGCCGCGGGCGAACCGGCGGTATCGGATACGGCGGGCGGCTTCCGCTTGAGCGCGTCGAGCAGCTCTCGGGTGGGAGGGAGCCTGGTCAGCATGGCGATTCGGTTGGCAATGGAGGGTTCCACGCGGTGCGAGAGCACTGGCGCGATACCCGCACATTGTCGCCATTTGGCGTGCCAAACGGGGGGGCGCCGGGGGCGTGGGCAGGCCTTTTACCGCAAATTCCCACGTATCGTTGCCGTCACACAACGTATGGCAATGGCGCGGGCCCGGCACCGTCCGGCAAT
The DNA here is from genome assembly GCF_056396665.1 of Cupriavidus sp. 05T313. Taxonomy (NCBI): domain Bacteria; kingdom Pseudomonadati; phylum Pseudomonadota; class Betaproteobacteria; order Burkholderiales; family Burkholderiaceae; genus Cupriavidus; species Cupriavidus sp. 05T313. The sequence continues at coordinate 26,831 of NZ_JBFTLX010000049.1, forward strand.
GGTGGTTTCAGTGCCCCGCGGCCGCATTCGATATCACAGGTATCGAATCAACTGATCTCCCTTCCCTTTATCCCAACCCGCTTGCGGGAATAGCATGGGCTCCAACAGTGATTCGCAGCAATTCACAGCTTTTCACAAAACATCGCATCAACGATTGGAGACAGACATGCCGAAGATGAGAGCAGTCGACGCGGCCATTGCCGTGCTGGAAAAAGAAGGTATCACCACCGCGTTCGGCGTGCCCGGCGCCGCCATCAACCCGTTCTACTCGGCCATGCGCCGTGCCGGCACCATCGACCATTTCCTGGCCCGCCACGTGGAAGGCGCCTCGCATATGGCCGAGGGCTACACCCGCGCGGAGGCCGGCAATATCGGCGTGTGTATCGGCACCTCGGGTCCCGCCGGCACCGACATGATCACCGGCCTGTACTCGGCCTGGGCTGACTCCATTCCCATTCTCTGCATCACCGGCCAGGCGCCGCGCGCCCGCTTGTACAAGGAGGACTTCCAGGCCGTCGATATCGAATCGATCGCCAAGCCGGTGACCAAGTGGGCCGTGACCGTGCGCGAGCCGGCGCTGGTGCCGCAAGTGTTCCAGCAAGCCTTCCACCTGATGCGCTCGGGCCGTCCGGGTCCGGTGCTGATCGACCTGCCCTTCGACGTGCAGGTCGCCGAAATCGAGTTCGATCCGGAAACCTACCAGCCGCTCGCCCCGTACAAGCCGGTTGCCTCGCGCCCGCAGATCGAGAAGGCCATCGCCATGCTCAACGCGGCCGAGCGCCCGCTGATCGTGTGCGGCGGCGGCGTGATCAACGCCGATGCGGCCGAGCTGCTGGTGGAATTCGCCGAGCTGGTCAACGTGCCGGTGGTCCCGACGCTGATGGGCTGGGGCGTGCTGCCCGACGACCACCCGCTGCAAGCCGGCATGGTCGGGCTGCAGACTTCGCACCGCTACGGCAACGCCACGATGCTGGCCTCGGACTTCGTGCTCGGCATCGGCAACCGCTGGGCCAACCGCCACACGGGCAGCGTCGAGGTCTACACCAAGGGCCGCAAGTTCGTGCACGTGGATATCGAGCCCACCCAGATCGGCCGCGTGTTCGGCCCGGACCTGGGCATCGTCTCCGACGCCAAGGCCGCGCTGGAACAGTTCGTGGAAGTGGCGCGTGAAATGAAGATGGCCGGCCGCCTGCCGTGCCGCAAGAGCTGGGTGGCGGATGTGCAGAAGCGCCGCCGCACCATGCAGCGCAAGAGCGACTTCGACAACGTGCCGGTCAAGCCGCAGCGCGTGTACCGCGAGATGAACCAGTACTTCCCGCGCGATGTGCGTTACGTGTCCACCATCGGCCTGTCGCAGATCGCCGCCGCGCAGTTCCTCTCCGTCAACGAGCCGCGCCACTGGATCAACTGCGGCCAGGCCGGCCCGCTGGGCTGGACCATTCCCGCCGCGATCGGCGTGAAGGTGGCCTCGCCGCAATCGGATGTGGTGGCCATCTCGGGCGACTACGACTTCCAGTTCATGATCGAAGAGCTGGCTGTGGCCGCGCAGTTCAAGGTGCCGTACATCCACCTGGTGGTGAACAATTCCTACCTCGGGCTGATCCGCCAGGCGCAGCGCAATTTCGAGATGGACTACTGCGTGCAGCTCGCCTTCGACAACGTCAACTCGCCCGAACTCAACGGCTACGGCGTGGACCACGTGAAGGTTGTGGAAGGCCTGGGTTGCAAGGCGATCCGCGTGTTCAAGCCGGAGGACATCGCACCGGCCTTTGCCGAAGCCCGCGACCTGATGGCCGAGTTCTCGGTGCCGGTGGTGGTAGAGGTGATCCTGGAACGCGTGACCAATATCGCGATGGGCACCGAGATCGACAACATCAACGAGTTCGAGCCGATCGAAGACATCGAGGAAGCCATCCTCCGCGAAGAAGTGGAAACGGCGTAAGCATCGCAGGCTGACAAGCGCGGGCCATGAGCCCGCGCGCTTTCTGCAAATCAGTACCGCTGCATCAGCGCGCCCCCAATCACCGCATCCGCGCGAGCGGAACCACAAGACAAGTCACCCGGAGACATCTATGCCAAAACTTGCCGCCAACCTGACCATGCTGTTCAACGAAGTGGCCTTCCTCGACCGCTTCGAAGCCGCCGCGCGCGCGGGCTTCCGCGGCGTGGAGTTCCTCTTTCCGTACGCCTTCCACGCTGACCAGATCGCGGACCGGCTCAACCGCTTCCAGCTCGACCTGGTGCTGCACAACCTGCCGGCCGGCAAGTGGGAAGCGGGCGAACGCGGCATCGCCTGCCACCCGGACCGCGTGGGCGAGTTCCAGGACGGCGTGGGCGAAGCGATCAAGTACGCCAAGGTGCTGGGTGTGCGCCAGCTGAACTGCCTGGTCGGCATCCAGCCGCAGAACATCAAGCGCGAGCAGGCGCAGGAAACGCTGGTGGAAAACCTGCGCTTCGCGTCGCAGGCGCTCGCCGCCGAGCAGATCGATCTGCTGGTCGAGCCGATCAACACCTTCGATATTCCCGGCTTCTTCCTGTCGCGCACGCAGCAGGCGCTGGACCTGATCGAACAGGTCAACGCGCCCAACCTCTACGTGCAGTACGACATCTATCACATGCAGCGCATGGAGGGCGAAATCGCCGCCACGCTGAAAGCGCATCTTCCGAAGATCAAGCACGTGCAGCTGGCCGACAACCCGGGCCGCAACGAGCCGGGCACCGGCGAGCTGAATTATCACTTCCTGTTCAAGTGGCTTGACGAGATCGGCTATGGCGGCTGGGTCGGCTGCGAGTACAAGCCGCGCACGACCACCACCGAAGGCCTGGGCTGGCGCGCGGAACACGGCGTGCAGTAAGCAGAACCAGTAAACCCACAAACATTCAACGATCGCATCAAGGAGACATCACATGGCAAACCAACGCAACGTCGGATTCATCGGCCTGGGCATCATGGGCGCGCCGATGGCGGGCCACCTGCGCGCTGCCGGGCACACGCTGTTCGTGCACGACGTCAACCCGGCGCCGCAGGCACTGGTCGATGCCGGCGTCACCGTCTGCACCAGCGCCGAGGAAGTCGCCAAGCGGGCGGACATCATCGTGATCATGGTGCCGGACACCCCGCACGTGGAAGCCGTGCTGTTTGCCGAAAAGGGCGTGGCCGCCGCGCTCAAGGCTGCCGGCAAGGAAGCTGCGCACGGGAAGATCGTGGTCGACATGAGCTCGATCTCGCCGATCGCCACCAAGGACTTCGCCGCGCGCATCAACAAGCTGGGCGCCGCCTACCTGGACGCGCCGGTTTCAGGCGGCGAAGTGGGCGCCAAGGCGGCATCGCTGACCATCATGGTGGGCGGTCCGCAAGAGTCGTTCGACGAGGTCAAGCCGCTGTTCGACCTGCTGGGCAAGAACGTGACGCTGGTCGGCGGCAACGGCGACGGCCAGACCACCAAGGTGGCCAACCAGATCATCGTGGCGCTGAACATCCAGGCCGTATCCGAAGCGCTGCTGTTCGCCTCCAAGGCAGGCGCCGATCCGGCGCGCGTGCGCCAGGCGCTGATGGGCGGCTTCGCGGCTTCGCGCATCCTGGAAGTGCACGGCGAGCGCATGGTCAAGCGTACCTTCGATCCGGGCTTCCGCATCGAGCTGCACCAGAAGGACCTGAACCTTGCCCTGCAAGGCGCCAAGGCGCTGGGCGTGGCGCTGCCGAACACCGCCACCGCGCAAGAGCTGTTCAACACCTGCGCCGCCAACGGTTGGGCCAAGCAGGACCACTCGGCGCTGTGCCGCGCCATCGAGATCATGTCCAACCATGAGATCGCCAAGGGCGGCGCCAAGTAAGCCAGCAGCACCATCATGGCCTGCCCTGGCAGGCCAGCATCATTCCCCGGCCACGCACGGCCGGGGAAGCAGCACTTCCGGATTCCGTCATGCTAGCCACCGATTCCCACTCCGCCCTGCGGGTGCCCCAGCGCCCGGCCGGTCTTTCCGATCCACGCGCGTTGCTGCGTGACCTGTTCGATACCGCGGTCGCCGCCGTCAGCGCCAGCCATTGCCTGCCGCCGCAACTGCCGCCGCCGCCCAAGGGCCGCACGGTCGTAATCGGTGCGGGCAAGGCGGCCGCCGCGATGGCGCAGGCGGTCGAGACGCACTGGCAAGGTGAACTGTCGGGGCTGGTGGTGACGCGCTATGGACACGGCGCGGCGTGCCGCCGCATCGAGGTCGTGGAAGCCGCGCACCCGGTGCCCGATGAAGCCGGCCAGCGCGCCGCGCAGCGCATGGTGGAACTGGTCAGGGGCCTCACCGCCGACGACCTGGTGCTGTGCCTGATCTCCGGCGGCGGCTCCGCGCTGCTGGCCGCGCCCGCGCCCGGCATCACGCTCGCCGACAAGCAGGCCGTAAGCCGCGCGCTGCTCAAGAGCGGCGCCAACATCGGCGAGATGAATTGCGTGCGCAAGCACCTGTCGGCGCTCAAGGGCGGCCGGCTGGCGTTGCACTGTGCGCCGGCACGCGTCGAGACCCTTTTGATTTCCGATATTCCCGGTGACGATCCCACGCTGATCGCCAGCGGCCCGACGCTGCCCGACGCCACCACCTGCGCCGACGCGCTGGCGGTGATCGCCAAGTACGGCATCGAGGTACCGGCCAATGTGCGCGCGCATCTGGAGAGCGGCGCGGGCGAAACGCCCAAGCCTGGCGACGCGCGTTTCGACGGCCATCGCAGCGCCACGCTTGCCACCGCGCAGCAATCGCTGGCAGCGGCGGCGGCGCGTGCGCGCGAACTTGGCTTCGAGGCGCACATCCTGTCCGACAGCATGGAAGGCGAATCGCGCGACGTGGCGCTGGTGCATGCCGCCATCGCGCGGCAGGTCGCGCAGCACGGCCAGCCGTTCAGGAAGCCCTGCGTGATCCTGTCCGGCGGCGAAACCACGGTGACCGTGCGCGGCAGCGGCCGCGGCGGGCGCAATGCCGAATTCCTGCTGGCGCTCGCCGTCGCGCTGGACGGCCTGCCGGGTGTGCATGCCATTGCCTGCGACACCGACGGCATCGATGGCTCCGAAGACAACGCCGGTGCGTTGCTCGCGCCCGATACGCTGAACCGTGCCGCGGCACGCGGACTGTCTGCGCGCGCGCACCTGGGCAACAACGATGGCTACGGTTTCTTCGCCGGCCTGGACGACCTCATCGTCACCGGCCCGACCCGTACCAACGTGAACGATTTCCGCGCCATCCTGATTGTGTAAGCCACGTGATTGAACAAGGGCGCGCCCTGGGCGCGCCACCCGAGATTGGAAGAGGAGACAAAATGAGACGCCAGCGCAAAGCCAAGATCGTTGCCACGCTCGGACCGGCCAGCACCGATATCGAGGTGATCCGGCAGCTGTTCGAGGCAGGGGCCGATGTGTTCCGCCTCAACTTCAGCCACGGCTCCCACGACGACCACAAGCGCCGCTACGATGCCGTGCGCCAGGTCGAAGCCGAGACCGGCCGCCCCATCGCCGTGCTGGCCGACCTGCAGGGGCCCAAGCTGCGCATCGGCACCTTTGCCGCGGGCAAGGTCGCGGTCAAGGCCGGCGACGTGTTCGTGCTCGACAGCGATCCCGGCCCGGGCGATGCTACCCGCGTGCACCTGCCGCATCCCGAGCTGTTCCGCGTTGCGGCGCCGGGACAGTCGCTGCTGATCGACGACGGCAAGGTGCAGCTGAAGATCGAGTCGGTGGCCAGCGGCAGCATCGTCACGCGCGTGGTGAACCACGGGACGCTTTCCGATCGCAAGGGCGTCAACGTGCCCGACGCGGTGATCCCGATCCCCGCGCTGACCGAGAAGGATCGCAAGGACCTCGACTTCGCGCTGGAACTCGGCGCCGACTGGATCGCGCTGTCCTTCGTGCAGCGTCCGGCCGACATCGTGGAAGCGCGCGAGATCATCGGCACCCGCGCCGGTGTGCTGTCCAAGATCGAGAAGCCCGCCGCGCTGCAACAGCTGGAAGAAATCGTGCGCGTCTCCGATGCGGTGATGGTGGCGCGCGGCGACCTCGGCGTGGAGCTGCCGCCGGAGCGCGTGCCGGGCGTGCAGAAGCGCATCCTGCGCATCTGCCGTCAGCACGGCAAACCCATCGTCATCGCCACGCAGATGCTGGAATCGATGATCGATTCGCCGGTGCCCACGCGCGCCGAAGCCTCCGATGTGGCCAGCGCCATCTATGACGGCGCCGATGCGGTGATGCTGTCGGCGGAATCGGCCAACGGCCGCCACCCGGTACCGGCGGTGGCGATCATGGACCGCATCATCGCCGAGGTGGAGCGCGATCCGCTCTATCGCAACCTGCTGGACGCGCAGCACGAAGCACCGCTGTCCACCCGGCAGGACGCGATCTGCGCCGCGTTGCGCGAAGTCACGCAGATCATCGGCGCGGCCGCCACCGTGACCTACACCTCGTCGGGCTCCACTGCGCTGCGCGCGGCGCGCGAGCGGCCGCACGCGCCCATCGTCAGCATCACGCCGAACCTGGAGATCGCGCGGCGGCTGGCGCTTGCCTGGGGCGTGCATTCCACCGTCAGCCCCGATGTGCAAAGCGTCGACGAGATGGTGAACGCGGCCACCCGCGCCGCGCTGGCCGAAGGCTATGCCGCGCCGGGCGACCAGATCACCATCGCGGCTGGCATGCCGTTCGGCCAGGGCGGCACCACGAACCTGCTGCGGGTGGCCGAGATCGGCGGCACGGAGCCGGGCAAGGCGCTTGCGCTTGGCGCCGGCAGCACGGTGCCGGCGGTTACGGCCTGATACACCACACGCATGCGCCGGCGCCAACGCCGTTGCTATACTGATCGACACACTGTGGCCACTGTCCGGCCGCAGCGATCAACCAGCAATGCGGAGCCACCATGCGTCTCGATGACGAAGCCGAAAGCCAGAATGTAGAAGACCGCCGGGGAGAGGGTTCCGGCGGTTTCGGCGGCTTCGGCGTGGGGCCCAAGACGCTCGGCATCGGCACCATCCTGGTGGCGCTGGCGGCGTCGTATTTCTTCGGCATCGATCCTTCCGTGATCATGCAGGGCGCCTCGGTGCTGCAGGGTTCGCAGCAACAGGCGCCGCAGCAGCAGCATGTGCCCAGCCATCCGCCCGCCAACGACCAGATGACGGTGTTCGTGCGCAAGGTGCTGGGCAACACCGAGCGCACCTGGTCGCATATTTTCGAGACTGACCTCAACCGCCGCTACGCGCCGCCCACGCTGGTGCTGTTCTCCGGCGCCACGCCCACCGCCTGCGGCACCGGCGAGTCGGCCATGGGGCCCTTCTACTGCCCGGGCGACCAGAAGGTCTATATCGACCTGGCCTTCTACGATGAACTGCGCCGCCGCTTCGGCGCCGGCGGCGACTTTGCCCAGGCGTATGTGATCGCCCACGAAATCGGCCACCACGTGCAGAACCTGCTCGGCGTGTCCGGCAAGGTCGACGCCGCGCGCCGCCGCATGGGCGAGGCGCAGGCCAATCAGTTGTCGGTGCGCGTGGAGTTGCAGGCCGATTGCCTGGCCGGCGTGTGGGCCGCCACCGCGGAACGCATGAACCAGCAACTGCTGGAACCCGGCGATATCGAAGAAGGCCTCAAGGCCGCCGCCGCCATCGGCGACGACCGGCTGCAGAAGCAGGCCCAGGGCTATGTCGTCCCCGAAGCGTTCACCCACGGCACCAGCGAGCAGCGCACGCGCTGGCTGCGCCAGGGACTGACTACCGGCGACATCCGCAAGTGCGATACCTTCGCGGCCCGGCAACTCTGAGCCCCGCGCGTCCGCATTGACCGGCCGGAAGCCCGCCCCCCCACCAGGGCGGGGAAAGGAAAAGTGCCTGATCCGTTGTGTAAACATTGTTCACAAAGTGACTGATTGTTTATAATCGCGGCCATGCCCTCCGCCCGCCCGCCGCAACCCAGCCTGCAAGCCCAGCCCGCCGCCGTGCCGTCCGGCAGCACGCCAGCCGTGCCGCTTGCCGCGCGCGCCGGCGTGCCTGTGCGGCCGCCCGCGGCACGTGCGGCTGGTGCCGCGCAGCGCCGCGAGAGCGTGCGCGAGGCCTTCTTCAACGCCGCCCGCGCGCTGTTCGCGGAGGCTGGCTTCGCCGGGGTCACGCTGCGCCGCATCGGCGAGCGCTGCGGTTATAGCGCCGCCGCCATCTACCGGCATTTCGAAGACAAGACCGCACTCCTGTTCGAGGTGTGCGCGCAGGACTGGGTACGGCTGGCGGCCGCGCTGGCCGAGGCCCGGGCCGCCGCCCGCACGGCCGCCGAGGTCCTGCCGGCGGTGCTGGACGCTTACGTGGCGTGGGCCCTGGCCCATCGCCACAGCTATCACCTGATGATGATGATGGGCCTGCCGGCCGACGCCGAACGCGCGATCGACCAGCGCTGGCGCGAGCGTTTCCCCGAGGACCCGGTGGCCGCCGTGCTGCTGGCTTGCGTGCGCGACCAGCAGGCCGCCGCGCTGATCGATGCCGGGCATGACGCCGGCGACGTCACCGACGCGCTGTGGACCGCCGTTCACGGGCTGGCCGCGCTCGACATCACTTTCGAGCACCTGCCGCGCGAGAACCGGCGGCCGCTGGCGCATCGCCAGCGGGTGTTGCTGGCAGCACTGTTGCGTGGTTTCGCGCTGCCTGCCCATTAGGGTCGCCGGACCCCACGGCAACCCTCCCCCCTCCTGCTGTTTCGCCTCACGGCGCTATCCGTACAGTTAGCGCGCCGTCCCACGTTCCATCGCACCGGATCCGCGGCCCGCTGTCGCGCCGGTGCCAGATAACCGAATCTGTCATGGCGTCCTTCTTCCTTCGCCGGCCCGCCTTCGCGTGGGTCATTGCCATCCTCACCATGGTGGCGGGCCTGATTGCCCTCACGCGCATTCCCATCGCCCAGTATCCGGCGGTGGCGCCGCCCACCGTGATCGTCTATGCCGACTATGCCGGCGCTTCGGCACGCACCGTGGAGGACGCCGTGACCGCCGTGCTGGAGCAGCAGATGCATGGCATCCCCGGCCTGCTCTACCTCGATGCCAGCAGCGAGGGCGGCGCCGCCACCATCACGCTGGGTTTCCGCCAGGGCACCGACGCGCAGCTGGCGCAGGTCAATGTGCGCAACCGCGTCATGCAGGCCGAACCGCTGTTGCCGGAAGCGGTGCGCCGCGGCGGCATCTTTGTGGACCAGGCCAGCAGCAGCCCCTTCATGTATGTCTCGCTCGTCTCCGATGGCGGCCAGCTCGACGAAACCGCGCTGGGCGATTTCGCCGCCGGCTCGCTGCTGCCGATGCTGCGCCGCCTGCCCGGCATCGGCAAGGCCGAGCCTTATGGATCCGAGTACGCCTTGCGCATCTGGTTCGATCCGGACAAGCTCAACGCCTACGGCCTCACCGCCGCGGACGTGGAGCAGGGCATCAGGGCGCGCAACGGCGATGTCACGCCCGGCCAGCTTGGCAGCGCGCCGGCGGTGCCGGGCCAGCCCTTCCAGGCGCTGGTGCGCCCGCCCCGGCCGCTGAGCGATCCGGAAGCGTTCGAGCGCATCGTGGTGCGCGGCGGCAGCGACGCCTCGCTGGTGCGGCTGCGCGACGTGGCACGGGTGGAACTGGGCGCCAGCGACTACCGCTACGGCTCGCGCCACGATGGCCAGGTCGCGGCTTCGATCGGCCTCAAGCTGGCCGATGGCGCCAATGTGCTGGCCACTTCGCGCACCGTGCGCGCGGCGCTCGATGAAGCCGCGCGCAGTTTTCCGGCGGGCGTGCGCTATGAGATCTCGTCCGACAGCGCGCAGTTCGTCGAGCGTTCCATCTGGCGCGTGCTGACCACGCTGGGCGAAGCTACGGTGCTGGTCTTCCTGATCCTCTACCTGTTCCTGGGCAACCTGCGCGCCACGCTGATCCCGGTGATCGTGGTGCCGGTGTCGCTGCTTGGCACCGTCGCCTGCCTGTACGCGTTCGGCCTCTCGCTGAACGTGATCACGCTGTTCGGCGTGGTGCTGGCGATCGGCATCCTGGTGGACGACGCCATCGTGGTGGTGGAAAACGTCGAGCGGATCATGCGCGAGGAAGGCGTGGGTGCGATGGAAGCGGCGGCCCGCTCGATGCGCGAGGTGTCGGGCGCGCTGCTGGCGGTCACGCTGGTGCTGTGCGCGGTCTTCGTGCCGATGGCGTTCATGGGCAGCGCGGTCGGCGTGATCTACCGGCATTTCGCCATCACGCTGGCGATCTCCATTGCCTTCTCGCTGTTCTTCGCGCTCTCGCTGGCGCCAGCCATGTGCGCCAGCCTGTTGCGCCATGCGCCGCATCCGGTGCGCGGGCCGCTGGCGTGGTTCGAGCGCGGTTTCACGGCATTTACCGCGCGCTATGCCGGATGGGTGCAGGCGCTGCAGCGCCGCCGCCTGCGCTGGCTGGGCATCTACCTGGCGCTGGCGGTCGCTGGCGGCGTGCTGATATGGCAGATCCCCGCCGGCTTCCTGCCGGACGAGGACACGGGCGAGATTGTGATCGATGTGGAACTGCCGGCAGGCTCCACCCAGGAGGAGACGCGCACAACCGTGGCGGCGCTGGAGAAGTGGCTGCAGGACGGCAAGTATCCGGTGCGCTCCACCTTTGCCGTGCTGGGCTGGAGCAATTCCGGCAGCGGCGAACAGCGCGCCAGCCTGTACCTGGCACTGCAAGACTGGGAGCGGCGCGGTGCCGGGGAGCGCGCTGACGTGCTACTGGCGAGGATGACGGCTGCGCTTGAGGACTGGCCAGGCCGGGGACGCGCGCAGCTCTACGCTTATGGCGGCGCTACCTTGCCCGAACTGGGCAGCACCGGCGGCCTCGACATGCGGCTGGTCGCGCAGCCCGGCACCGGACGCGAGGCGCTCTTCGCCGCCCGCGACAAGCTGCTTGCCGCGGCCAGGGACGAACCCGCGCTCGGCGAGGTCCGTGCCACCACGGCGCAGCCCGCGCCGGCGCTGGACCTGCGCATCGACTACGAGCGCGCGCGCAGCTTCGGCGTGGAGCCCGAGGCCATCCACCATGCGCTTTCCGCCACGCTGGGCTCGCGCTACGTCGACGAAGTGGCGCGCGAAGGCCGTATCCGCCGGGTGATCCTGCAGGCCGACGCGCCTTACCGGATGAACCCCGCCCACTTGTCGCGCGTGCACGTACGCAACGAGCGCGGCGGCATGGTCTCGCTCGGCGCCTTCGCCGAACTGGTGTGGGGCAAGGGTGAAGCCACGCTGGAGCGGTTCAGCGGACTCCCCTCGGTGCGCATCAACGCCGACGTGGTGCCGGGCCACAGCACCGGCACGGCGATGGAGCGGCTCACGGCCATGGTCCGCGAACTGGGCGGCACCTATGACGTGCGCTGGACCGGGCGCGCCTTCGAGCAGCAGCAAAGCGGCGCGCAGGCGCCCTGGCTGTTCGCCTTGTCGTTGCTGTTCATCTTCCTGTGCCTGGTGGCGCTCTATGAAAACTGGACCCTGCCGCTGGCGGTGCTGTTGATCGTGCCCGCCGGCCTGCTTGGCGCGCTGGCGGCGATCTGGCTGCGCGGGATGCCGAACGACGTCTACTTCAAGGTGGGCGGGATCGTGATCATGGGGCTGGCGGCCAAGAACGCCATCCTGGTGGTGGAGTACGCCGAGCAGTTGCGCCGCGGCGGCATGGGGCTGGTCGAAGCTGCCAGCCAGGCCGCCCGGCAGCGGCTGCGTCCGGTGGTGATGACATCGCTGGCCTTTATCCTGGGCGTGGTGCCGCTGGCGATCAGCACGGGAGCGGGTGCGGCGGCGCAGGGCGCGGTCGGCACCGGGGTGCTGGGCGGCATGCTTGGCGCGACCGTGATCGGCGCGCTGGCGGTCCCCTTGCTCTATGTCCTGATCGGGCGCCGGCGTCCCCGGCGCGAGCGGGAATGACGGGCGCGCGCCAGCCTTTGAGGCGTTATGGAATAAGGTGGGATGAACTGCGGGACGGCCGGAGGGATTGAATGTACAGCGGGAGGTACAGCGGGAGCGGCGGGTAAAAATCACCCACCCGGCGGGAGAGAGAAGGAGGAGGAGGTCAGCCGGGCAGGTGGGAGATAAAGCGGGAAAACAGGTGCATAACCGAGGCGGCCACCTAAGTGGCCGCCTGGTAACACGAGGTCTGGATCAGACCTTATAGCCGTACAGCGATCCGTCGCCGGAGCGCGAATTATCCAGCGAGCTGGCAGAGATTTCGCCACTGAAGGCGCGCGCGCCATCGGTGAACGTGTCGAACTTGCCTTGCTTGGCGCCGTCGGTGTACGGGTCGTACTTGCCGGCGCGGGCGCCGTCGGAGAACGTATCGAACTTGCCTTGCTTGGCGCCGTCAACGAACGGATCGAACTTGCCGGTGCGCAACGCATCGGCATAGACGTCGAACTTGCCGACCTTGCTGGTGGCGGGGGCCGCCAGTGCCGCGGCCGATCCGGCCACCAAAAGCACTGCTAACGCGCTGCCCAGGATGCGTTTGGCATTCATTTGGGACTCCTTCAACTGATTGTTTTGTCGCTTTTGTTTTAAGCCGCAGTTACTTGCTGCTCTTTGGCAATCTATGTTGCTATGCGAGCACGGACTGAAGATTAGTGGCTGGGCGCGCAAGGAGAAATACCACTGCGACGAATGGTGCGTTGCGAGTCGTGAAACGCTGGAAGTGCGGACGAACGGCGCGGATTGGCCGCCGGATGGCGCAGCCGGGACGTGGAAACGGCGTGGCGCAAGCGCCTGGCGCGCGGTGCGATAGCCTGCCAGCCCAGGCTGGAGGCCGTCTAGCGCCGGGCAACGGTGCGCGCGGGCGCTCGTGGGACCGGTGTGCGCAACGCTGCCTGCGGCGCGCGAGGACGCCGCGATCGGCGTCCTGAAAGCGCACGTGAGATGCCCTGAATGTGCCTGCTGCGGCCTTAAACGGTGTACTGGCCGTTGGCCTCGGGCTGGAACGACAATTCGACCACCGTGACGCTTTGCTCGCGTCCGTCCGGCAGGCGGTAGCTCACGGTCTGGCCGGCGCGCGCCCCCAGCAGGACGCGGCCGATCGGCGACAGCACCGACAGCCGGCCCTCGTCGAAATCCGCGGTGTCCGGATACACCAGGGTCCAGCGGCGCGGCGTGGCCTCGCCTTCCAGCACGCACAGCATGCTGGAGTTCATGGTGACGACATCCTTCGGAATGGCATCGGCCGGCACGATGGCGGCGCGCTCCAGGATGCTGTCGAGCATCTCGGCCAGCGGGGCGGCGCCGGCACGCCCGGCAATGCGCTCGAGGCGGGTTACGTCGAGCTCGGTAAGGTAAAGGGTCGGTTGTTGCTTGGACGAAGCCGTCATGATGAATCCTCGCTAAGTGGCGATGCGGCGACCCAGGGCGGCTGGAGCGATCCGTCATGGATCGGCTCCGGGCACTGCTAGGTCATGGAATAAGGGGCCGTCAGGAACGGCGGGAAAACCGCGAACAGGGAGTGACTCGGCCCGGTTCGGCGCTTGCCTGCGTTGGGGGGAACGTCAGGCTGGGAACCGGGCAGGATCAAGCGGTGCGCTGATCCGGCGGCAGGCAATAGCCTGTGTGGCTTGCGCGCGCGGCGCCTGCGCTACGCGCGCGGACGCGCCGGCCTGCCCGATACGGGCAAGCTCGACAGCGGTCAGCGACAGGCAGCTAAGCGTCATTTACGTGCGGCAACTATTGGATGGAAATTCGGGAAAGCGCGCCACGCGGTGGGATCGATGAGAGCAATGGCTCACTCAAATGTCTCGTCGCGGGACCGTGCCGCCGCGCTTTTCACCAGCTTGGTGCGCGGCAAGTTGAGGAATCGTAGCATAGCCGGCACCGTTCAGCACCGGGGCGCAACCCTAGCCTTGATCCACGGCATGCGGATGGCATTCGCAGGCGGCGCCGGCCGCGGCCTGCTGCAGGTTCTGCAGGATGCCGCACTCGCTGGCCGGATGGGGCTGGTCGCAGGTGTGGCGCAGCGCCCGCAATTGGCCCTCCAGGGCCTCGAGCGCAACGCGCTGCGCATGGATCTGCTCGATCTGGCGATCCAGCAGGGCGTTGATGTCGTCGCAGGCGAGTGTCGGATCCCGCTCGAAGTCGCGCAGGCGCCGGACGTCGGACAGGCTCATGCCCAGCGAGCGGCAGTGGCGCACGAAATTGAGCTGCAGCAGATGGCTGTCGCCATAGCGGCGATAGCCGTTGTCCTCGCGCTGGGGTGCGTCAAGCAGCCCTTCGCGCTCGTAGTAGCGGATGGTTTCCACGTCGCAACTGCTGTGTTTTGCCAATTCACCGATACGCATGCCGACTCCAGATCACTCCTGCACCCAAGCAAAATCCCCGTAGTAATTACAGGGTCGTATGCAGTGTAGACCACGGGGGCGGGTCTTGCCAGCTCTCTGGAAGCTGGACGCAGCGGCTCAGGCCGGGGCCGGTCCTCGTGCCTGGTCGCGCAAGGTGAGCGCACGCGGCGCGAAGGCCGCGCGCACCACTTCCACCGCCAGTTCGGGCCGGGCGGCGCCGCACATGAAGACATCCACGGCGGCAAAGCCGTATTCCGGCCAGGTATGGATGCTGATATGCGATTCTTTGAGCAGCAACACCCCGGTCACGCCAAGGCCCGGCCCGAAATGCCGGAAGCGCGCATCGACCACGGTGGCGCCGGCGGCCTGCGCCGCCTGGTAAAGCACGCGCTCGACCAGGGCGGCATCGGCCAGCAGTTCGCTGGCCACGCCTTGCAGGTCGGCCAGCAGGTGGTGGCCGAGCACGGCCGGACAGGGTAACGCCGGCGCATTCATGCCTGCGCGCTCACTTGTGTCCGCCGCCGGAGGACCAGCCGCTGGAGCCGGAAGAGCCGCCACTCCAGCCGCGCGCACTGCTATAGCCCGAGGAAGAGCCCGAGCGGCCGGTATCGCCGATGTTGAAGAAGGTCGTGCCGAACAGCACGATGATGCCGTAGACGAGGTAAAGCAGACGCACGCTGTCTTAGTCCTTTCCGGCCCAGCGCTGGACCAGCCAGATCGGCGCCCACAGCAGCAGGAAGCCGACGACGATGGTGAACCATCCGCGGTCGGTGACAAGGGCCACCGGCACGTTGAGGATCGCGAGGAGGATGGCGTAGACCTTGGCGCTCTTGCGGCAAAAAGCGAGGTCATCGGTGCTGCCCGCGCGCGTGCCGGGCGAGGCCCGGGCCGCCTCGGCCAGCCCGGGGCTGGACTTGAACCACAGCGCGACCTGGGAGCGCGGCACGGTGGTGGACAAGGTCCAGACGATCTCTGTATCGGAAGTCTCGCGCGTGAGCCGGCGCGCGGGCTTGCCGAACTCGGTCAGGCGCGTAGTGTCGCCCACCTTGACGTGCCAGTTGAAGGTGCCGGCCGCGTACAGCACCTCGCTCTGGTAGTCGTAGCCCTGCTGGAAGGTCTGGCCCTGGTAGCTCGCGGCGGTACCGGACACCATGCGCGGCCAGGTGTCGAGCACCTCGACCCGGTCCCAGCCGCTGTCCTGTTCGACCAGCCACATCAGGCCGCGCTGCTCGTTGAACAGCAGGTACTCGACCCAGGTGGAGGCTTCGTCCTCGTCGTTGTCGGTGCATTGCATCAGCCCCAGCACCGTGTAGGGCTTGCCGTCGATGCTGCCGGTATCGCCCGGCGCCAGGCTGGTCCGCAGCGCATCCAGCTCGCGCTGCTTCTCCAGCACCAGCGCGGTCGAGGTGGTGCAATCGATCTCGCTGTGGCAACTCGGGCAGACCACGAAGCTGGCCACGCCCGCGCGGTAGGCGATGGCGCCGCCACAGCCCGGGCAGGCCAGCGGCACGGCCTTGCCCCGATAGCGGTCGGCGGTGCCGGCGATCTGGTCGGTCTCGCGCAGCAGCTGGCACTTGAGCTGGTCGAGCTTGACCGCCTGGCCGGTATAGATGGCCGGCGGATCGCCGTCGGCGTAGTCGAGCGTCAGGAAACGGCCCTCGTCGCGGAAGTCCGCCACCTGCGCGGTCCAGCCCGCGCCGACCGTGAACGGCAGTTCGCCCTGGCCACCGGTGCAGCGCGCGCTGCGCACATCGCTGGCCAGGTAGCGATGCTTGTCGAAGTACAGGGGCGTGCCCGGCGTGAGCTGGTCATGGCGCGGCAGCGTCACGCCGTTGAGCTGGGCGGCGGATTGCTCGGCCGTGACGCGCCGGGTCAGCATGTACTGGCCGGAGGCATCGGCCAGCCAGCCGTCGCTGCCGTCGTCGAACAGCACATACCACTCGTTCCACAGCCCGGCGTCGTAGCGCAGCTGGATGCGGCCGACCAGCGTGAAGCCCTGGCCATCCCACTGGCCCGAGGTATGGAGCTGCAGCGGCGTGTAGTCCTCCAGCACGGCGGACATCTTGCCGATGTCCCTGACCGTGTCGGCGTCCTTGAGCAGCGTGCTGTGGCAGTACTCGCACACCACCATCACGGCGGCCGACGAGCGAAAGGCCGCCGGCGCGCCGCAACTTGGGCAATTGATTTCTTGCATGCGTCCGCTACGCTCAGCCGACCAGCTTCTTCAGGATCTCGGCCTTGGCGGTATCGAAGTCGGCCTGGGAGATCAGGCTCTTGTCGAGCAGGTCCTTGAGCTTCTGCAGCCGCGCGGCGGGATCGTCCGCGGGTGCCGCAGCCGGAACCGCAGCCGCCGCAGCGGGCGCGGCGGGCTGTACGCCAGCGGCGGCGCCAAGCCCGCCCGCCATTGCCTGGCCCATCACCGCGCCGGCCGCCAGGCTGGCGCCCAGCCCGGCCACGCCGCCTTCGTTCTGCGCGGCCAGCGGGATCGAGGTGGCGACCTGGTACTGCGTGTACTTCGCCATATCGCCCATCATGCCCATCGAGATGCGGGTGTCGATGGCCTTCTGCAGTTCCTCCGGCAGCGACACATTGGTCACCGCGAAATTATCCAGCGCCACGCCATAGCGCTCGAACTCCGGCGCCAGCTTGTCGCGGATGGTCTGCGACATCAGCGCCTGGTTGGCGGCCATGTCGAGGAACGGCACCGAGGCGCCGCCCAGCGTG
The DNA here is from genome assembly GCF_056396665.1 of Cupriavidus sp. 05T313. NCBI lineage: Bacteria > Pseudomonadati > Pseudomonadota > Betaproteobacteria > Burkholderiales > Burkholderiaceae > Cupriavidus > Cupriavidus sp. 05T313. The sequence continues at coordinate 43,833 of NZ_JBFTLX010000049.1, forward strand.
GACGTCATGGTGGCGATCAGCAGGTTGCGCAGCTGCTCTTCCACCTCGTCGCGGGTGTACTCCGCGCGCGTGCCGCTGATCTCCGTGTAGAACCTGGCAGCATCGGCGATCTTGTACGAGTACAGGCCGAAGGCACGCAGCCGCACCATGCCGAAATCGGCGTCGCGGATGGTGATGGGCTGGGCGGTGCCCCACTTGCGGCCGATCTGCAGGCGGGTGCTGAAGAAGTAGACGTCCGACTTGAAGGGCGACTCGAACAGCTTGTCCCAGTTCTTCAGGTAGGTCAGCACCGGCAGCGTCTGCGTGGTGAGCTTGTGCATGCCGGGCCCGAACACGTCGGCGATCTTGCCTTCGTTGACGAACACCGCCATCTGCGACTCGCGCACGGTCAGGCTGCCGCCGTACTGGATTTCCATATCCTCCATCGGGTAGCGCCAGGCGAGTACGCCGTCGCTGTCCTCGGTCCATTGGAGGATGTCGATAAACTGCTTCTTGATGAACGATCCGATGCTCATGGCGATCCCCAAAGTTCTCAGCAAATTCCCAGCAAATCCGGCCAGTCAGGACAGGCACGCGGCGTTGATCGCCCCGACCGTCACCGAGATGGCGCCCATCAGCCCGCCCATGCCGATATTGTTCGACTCGATCGCGGTGTCCATGTCGGGCAGCGCGCGCGTCAGCCCGGCGTAGGCCAGCGCCTGGACCAGCATCGCGCCCACCGACCACACCAGGAACATCAGGAAGGTGTCGTTGTGCTGGATGCTGGACGACAGCGTAAAGCAAAAACCGATCATCGCTCCCGACAGCGACAGCGCCGCCGCGAGGTTGCCCTGGCGGATCAGCGCGAACTCGCGAAAGGGCGTGATCCTGGTGTAGACTCCGACGAACACTGCCAGCAGGGCAAGGCCAGCCAGCAAGTGCAGCACGTAGGCGTAGATGGCTTGCATCGTTGTTATTCTCCGGCGGGTTCCACGACTGTGTTCCGGTTCAACTTTTGGCAGTATCTTGCCGGCTACGCTGCCGCGCCGGCGCTCAAGTATATCGTTGTCCATTTCCAGCAATGACAACAATTTACAGCGTGCCAGGCCGATCCTGTATCGCGGCTCGCCTGCTCCCCTCCCTCCCCTGCCCATCCGATCCCGACCGCCGACCCGACTGATTACCTGATGCGCGACCGTACCCTTGTTCTTTCGGTGTTGATCGTGGCGTCCTGCGGGCTCGGCTACGAGCTGATCGCCGGCGCCCTGTCCAGCTACCTGCTGGGCGATTCCATCCTCCAGTTCTCTTCCATCATCGGCTGCTACCTGTTCGCCATGGGCGTAGGCTCCTGGCTGTCGCGCTATGTGAAGGACGAAGACGTGCTGGCGCGCTTCATCGATATCGAGATCCTGATCGGACTGCTCGGCGGCATCTCCGCCGCGCTGCTGTTCGTGGTGTTCGCGTGGCTGTCGGCACCCTTTCGCACCGCGCTCTACGCCATGGTGTTCGTGCTCGGCGTGCTGGTGGGCATGGAGATCCCGCTGGTCATGCGCGTGCTCAACACACGCCGCACCGCTTTCAGCGAACTGGTCAGCCGCGTGCTTACCTTCGACTACCTCGGGGCGCTGGCGGTCTCGCTGGTGTTCCCGCTGGTGCTGGCGCCGCGCCTGGGCCTGTCGCGCACCGGCTTCCTGTTCGGCATGCTCAATGCCGGCGTGGCGCTGGCCACCATCCACATCTTCCGCGACGAACTCAAGCCGGTCATGTCGCGCATGCTGCGTGCCTCGCTGGTGCTGGTGCTGCTGGCCGGCGGCTTCCTGGCTTCCGGGCGGCTCACGCACTGGGCGGAGCGCGGCATGTTCGGCGACGAGATCATCCACAGCGAAAGCACGCCGTACCAGCGCCTGGTGATCACGCGCTGGAAGGATGACCTGCGCCTCTATATCAACGGCAACCTGCAATTCTCCTCGCGCGACGAGCATCGCTACCACGAGGCTTTGGTGCATCCGGTGCTGCAAGCGCTGCCCTGGGCGCGCCGCGTGCTGGTGATCGGCGGCGGCGACGGGCTGGCGGTACGCGAGATCCTCAAGCACAGGAATATCGAGCACGTCACGCTGGTCGACCTCGACCCGGCCATGACCACGCTGTTCTCGCGCAGCGAACCGCTGGTGGCGCTGAACCAGGGCTCGCTCAAGGATGCGCGCGTGCAGGTGGTCAATGCCGATGCCGCGCAATGGATGGAACAGCACAACGAGATGTTCGACGCCATCATCGTCGACCTGCCCGACCCGTCCAACTTCGGGCTCGGCAAGCTGTACTCGGTGCCGATGTACAAGCTGATGTCGCACCATCTCGCCGAGAAGGGCTATGCGGTGGTGCAGTCCACGTCGCCCTACTTCGCGCCGCGCTCGTTCTGGGATATCGACGCCACGCTGCGCGAAGCGGGCCTGCATACCTGGCCTTACCACGCCTACGTGCCGTCCTTCGGCGAGTGGGGCTTCATCCTGGCGGCCAAGCGCGCCGACTACACGCCGCCGACGCGCTACAGCGTGCCGCTCAGGTTCCTCGACGCCGACAGCACCGCGCTGATGTTCCGCTTCCCCGCCGACATGGCGCCGCGCGAGGCGCGCGCGAACCGGCTCAACGAGCAGACGCTGGTGCATGATTTCGAGCAGGACTGGCGCAATGTCATTCGCTGATTGCCGTTGCCTGCACGGGGAGCCCGAATGGACCGCCGCCGCTTCCTGATCGCCGGCGCCGGCACGGCCGGCCTGGGCTTGCTCTCCGGCTGCGACCGGCTGGGCGACGATGCCAGCCGCTTCCTGGCGGGCGTCGGCCTGCGCGAGCCCGCGCCCGTCGTGTTGCGCCCCGGCATGGCCGAAGGCCATGCGCTGCGCGATGCCGCCAGCTGGCCGTCGGCCGTACCCGCGCAGGACGAGATCGTGACCGACGTTGCCATCCTCGGCGGCGGCGTGGCCGGGCTCAGCGCGGCGTGGCAGCTGGCGCGCGGCGGGCTGAAGGATTTCGTGCTGGTGGACGGGCCGGAGTTCGGCGGCAATGCGGCGGGCGGCAATTTCGGCGCCGACCTGGCCTTCCCGCGCGGCGCGCACTACCTGCCGCTGCCCTCGCCCGAATCGACGCATATCCGCGAGATGCTGGCGGATACCGGCGTGATCCGGCGCGACCCCTTCGCCGCGCGGCCGGAGTTCGACGAGCGCGCGCTGGTGCATGCGCCCGACGAGCGCCTGCTCTTCGACGGCAAATGGCACGACGGCCTGCTGCCCAGCGATGCCGTGCCGGACGAGGAGGCCGCGCAGCACGCACGCTTCCTGGCCCGCGTCGAGCAGCTCAAGGCCGCGCGCGGCAGCGATGGACGCAAGGCCTTCGCCATTCCGCTGGCGCTGGCCTCGCAGGATCCGGCCTGGACCGCGCTGGACCGGCAAAGCATGCGGCAATGGATGCTGGCCGAAGGCTATACGTCGCCCACCCTGCATACGTATGTGGACTACTGCTGCCGCGACGACTACGGCGCGGGCCACGAACTGATCTCCGCCTGGGCCGGCCTGTATTACTTCGCCAGCCGCGCGGGCCATGCGAGCGATGCCGCCGACGGCGCCGTGCTGACCTGGCCCGACGGGCTGCATGCGCTGGTGACGCGGCTCTCGGCGCGGATCGATGCGCACCGCGGCGCGGGGCAACAGGCCAGCGCGCAGCCCTGGCGCCGCCCCGGCATGGCCTTGCAGGTACGGGAGCAAGGCCGGGAGGTCTCGGTACTGTGCGCCTGGTGGCCGGACGGCGTGGGCGCCCGGCCGCCGCGCCTCTACCGCATCCGTGCGCGCCGCGTGATCTGCGCCATGCCGCTGCATGTGGCCGCCCGTGTGGCGCCGCTGCGTGAATTCGGATTCGACCCGGCGCGCCACCTGCCGCCCAGCGCGTCGTGGATGGTGTCGAGCTTCCGCCTGCGCGGCTTCCCGCCGGAGGCAGCCGGCGTACCGCTGGCCTGGGACAACGTGGTGCACGGCGGGCGCGGGCTGGGCTATGTGGTGAGCACCCATCAGCTGATCCGGCAAGCGATGCCGGCGGCCACGGTGTTCACCGCCTACTGCCCGCTCGACGCTGCCGCCGACCCGGGCGCGGCACCGCGCCCGCTCGCCGACACCCGCCGCTGGCTGGCGGAGGCCAGCCCCGCCGAACTGATGGACTATGCCACCACCGACCTGCGCACGGCTTACGGGCGCGCCTTCTGGCGCCACGCCGACGCGGTGGAGATCACCGTGCGCGGGCATGCCATGGCCTCGCCGCGCACCGGCTTTCTCGGCAACGCAGGCGCAGCGGCGCTGCGCGCTGCCGATGGGCGCGTCCTGTTCGCCCACGCCGACCTGTCCGGCGTTTCAGTGTTCGAGGAAGCGGCCTGGTGGGGAACCCGCGCCGCGCAAAAAATCCTCGGCTAAGTGTCCGGATGTGATGCTTGCGGTACTACATGTGGCAATGCCGCATCCTGTAGAATTCTCGCCACGGATTCGTGTCGAATCCCCATATCGAGCGATCCCAAACGGCGCCGACCTGGCCGAATCCCTGTTGCCGGCCTCGCCCCTGCGCTTTGTCGCCGGGCTCGCCGGTAGCGGCGCGCCCACACACCGCGCCGGCGCATTGCCCGACCCCGACCTTCCTCTCCAGCAGCGCCCACCCAGCGCCTGATGCTCTCCCCGCGCGCAAGCTGGTCTTGCGCGCACTCGTTGTTCGCCCTTGCGATTTTTCCGTTGGCCGTGAGCACCCGGCGTGCCCGCGATGACCGCAATGCGCGCGCCTGGTTTCCCCACTGTATCGATCACTTCCTCACATCAAAACATGAAACGCGTCCTCCTATTCCTGGCGACCAACCTCGCCGTCATGCTTGTCCTCAGCTTCACCGCCAGCCTGCTGGGCGTGAACCGCTTCCTGACCAGCAACGGGCTCAACCTCGGCATGCTGCTGGTCTTTGCCGCGCTGATGGGCTTCGGTGGCTCCTTTATTTCGCTGCTGATGTCCAAGACCATCGCCAAGTGGTCCACCGGCGCGCAGGTCATCACCCACCCCGGCAACAGCACCGAACTATGGCTGGTGCAGACCGTGCAGAAACTGGCCGACCGCGCCGGCCTGCCGATGCCGGAAGTCGCCATCTATGAAGGCGAGGCCAACGCCTTCGCCACCGGCGCCACCAAGAAGAACTCGCTGGTGGCGGTCTCCACCGGCCTGCTGCAGACCATGTCGCATGACGAAGTGGAAGCCGTGCTGGCGCATGAGGTGGCCCACATCGCCAACGGCGACATGGTCACGCTCACGCTGATCCAGGGCGTGGTCAACACCTTCGTGATCTTCCTGGCGCGCGTGGTGGGCTACTTCGTGGATTCGATGCTGCGCAAGAACGATGAGGAATCGAGCGGCCCCGGCATCGGCTACATGATCACGGTGGTGGTGTGCGAGATCGTGTTCGGCATCCTGGCCAGCATCATCGTGGCTACCTTCTCGCGCCACCGCGAATACCGTGCCGATGCCGGCGCGGCCAGGCTGATGGGCAGCCCGACGCCGATGGTGGCGGCGCTGCGCCGCCTGGGCGGACTGGAGCCGGACGGCCTGCCGCAGAACATGCAGGCCATGGGGATCGCCGGCGGCAAGTCATGGCTGTCGCTGTTCTCCAGCCACCCGCCGATCGAGGAGCGGATTGCTGCGTTGCAGGCCAAGGGCTAAGCGCCTTTCGTCCGCCCCCTCTGCCACTTGGTGGGAGAGGGGGGAAGCCACCGCTACGCAACCTCCCCCCGCTCCGCCGGCCTGGTCCTGAACGCCGCCCGGTACCGCTCCGGCGTGGTCTGCACATGCCGCTGGAACGCCTGCCGCATGACGTCGGCATTGGCAAAGCCGGTGGCATGGGCGATGCCTTCCAGCCGCCGCCCGTCCTCTTCCAGCATGCGCCGCACCGCCTCCACCCGCAGCCGCTCGACGTAGCGCGCCGGTGTCTCGCCGACCTGCCGCGCGAACACGCGCGCGAAGTTGCGCGGGCTCATCGCCACGCGCTCCGCCAGCACGGGCACCGACAGGTCGCGCGCCAGGTGCTCCGCCATCCAGCCCTGCAATTCACGTAATTCCGGACTCTGCGCGCTCTGCGCCTGCAGCAAGGTGGAGAACTGCGCCTGGCTGCCGGGCCGGCGCAGGAACAGCACCAGCTCGCGCGCGACAGCCAGCGATGCGGCGTGGCCTAGATCGTCCTCCACCAGCGCCAGCGCCAGGTCCATGCCCGCGGTGACGCCGGCCGATGTGTACAACTGGCCGGCGCGAATCCAGATCGGGTCCGGGTCCACCTGCACCAGCGGATGGCGCTGCGCCAGGCGCGCGGCGTGGCGCCAGTGGGTGGTGGCGCGATGGCTGTCGAGCAGGCCGGTGCGCGCCAGCACGAAAGCGCCGGTGCAGACCGCGCCCAGGCGGCGCACGCGCGGCGCCTGCTCGCGGATCCAGCCGATCAGCCGCTCGTCCTCGGCCGCCGCCGCATGGCCCGAGCCGCCGGCGATCAGCAAGGTATCGATCGGGCCTGACAGCATCTCGCCGATGCGGTGATACGGCGCATCCGCCAGCAGCCGGATGCCGCTCTCGGTGCACACCAGGCCGTCGTCGCGCACGCTGGCGATGCGGATCTCGTAGGCGGGCGAGCGCCGTCCGTCGAGCCGGTTGGCATGGCCGAACACGGCGCTGGGGCCGGTGACGTCAAGCTCCTGCGCGGGGTCCGGCGCGACCAGCACCACGATGCGCGGCGGGTCGGATGGCAAGGGAGGGCTGGATGGCATGGATGATGGTCTCGACGAGAGTGTGTATGCGTGCCAGCCGCCGATCATACTGGCGCCGGCCGTCACCCCGCCAGCGCCGCCGCGCGTGGCGCTTGCCGTTGCCAGCCCAGCGTGACCAGCAGCGCCACCCCCAACGCGGGCAGCACCGCCAGGTTGACCGCCTGCCAGCCATGGCGGTATAGCACCTGGCCGGCGGCAAGCGTGGCCAGCGCGGTCAGCGCGGCGGCCGAGAATTCGGCCAGCGCCTGGGTACGCGCGCGCTCCGCGGGCCGGTAGCTCTCCGCCAGCAAGGTGGTGCCGCCGACAAACATGAAATTCCAGCCAACGCCCAGGCACAGCAATGCGACGTAGAAGGCCGGCAGTGCTGTCGACGCCAGGGCCACCAGCGAACCCATCGCAGCGAGCGCGATGCCGCACATCAGCATCGGCCCGCGGCCAAAGCGCTGCAGCAGCCAGCCGGAGAAGAAGGATGGCGCGTACATCCCGACGAGGTGCCACTCGATGATCTGCGCGCCCTGCTTGATGGTGTGGCTGCACGCCACCGCGGCGATCGGCGTGGCGGTCATCACGAACATCATCACCGCATTGCCGATGCCGTTGTTGGCGAAGGCCGCGAGGAAGACCGGCTGGCGCGCGATCTCGGCCAGCGGGCGCGCGGGGAGTGCCGTGTCGCCGTGCCCGGCGGCTACCGCGGCGGCGGCTTGGGCGGGCGGCTCCCGGTAGCCGAAAACCAGCAGCAGAACCGTGGCGAGACCGAACACCGACACCACCGCGTAGGAGCCCGCGAAGGGCTGCGCCACCATCAGGTTGCTGCTCCACGCCGCGATGGCGGGGCCGCACACGGCCGCCACCACGCCGCCGGTCAGCACCGTGGAGATCGCGCGCGGCTTGTCGGCAGGCGCGGCGGCATCGGCGGCGGCCAGCCGGTAGAAGCGCGCGAAGGCCTGGAACACGCCGACCAGCGCGGTACCCACGCAGAAGGCGGCGAAGTCATGGTGCGCGATCGCCCACACGGACACCAGCCCGCCGGCGCAGCACGCCAGCCCGCCGAGGCTGAATGCCGCGCGGCGGCCCAGCCGCTCGATCAGGAAGGCGGCGGCGATGGCGGTGAGGGCCGATGCGACGGTGATCAGCGCAAACGGCAGCGTGGCAAGCGCCTTGTCAGGCGCGAGCGTGTAGCCGACCAGCCCGGTCAGCGTCAGATCGACGGACAGGGCCGAGGTAAACAGGGCCTGGCAGATTGCCAGGACCCGGGCCTGGGACATCGCGGGACGTGCCATCGGGCGCTCCGGTGTAAGGGCGGTGGGGATGACACCGAGCGTAAGGAATATGGCGCCGTGGCGGCTGACAATGATCCGCAGATTTCTGCCAACCAGCGCGAAGGCGAGACGGCACCTGGCCGGCTAGTTGAACACGTCCTGCCGGTACTGCCCCTGCGCCACCATCGCCGCAAGCCGGTCGGACGCCGCGGCCTTGCTCATGCCGCCCTGCTGCGCGGCGATCTCGATCAGCGTGCGGCGCACCGCCGGCGCCATCAGCCGGCCATCGCCGCACACGTAGATCGTGGCGCCGTCCTGCAGCATCGCCCACACGGTTTCGCGATCGCGCCATAGCAGATGCTGCACATAGCGCTGGTCCGGCGCGCCGGCGGTGGAATAGGCGGCATGCGCCTGCACCACGCCCCCGGCCTGCCAGCGCGCCACATCGTCGCGGTAGAGCCAGTCGTGCTCCGGATGGCGGCAGCCGTAGTAGAGACGGCTGGCTGCCACCGCCTGGCCAGCTGCCATTTGCGCCGCGCGCTCTTCCAGGAATCCGCGGAACGGCGCGATGCCGGTGCCTGGCCCGACCAGGATCATCGGCCGCGCCGGATCGGGATCGGGCGCGAAGGCCGGATTGGGCGTACGGATCGCCGCCGCCACCACGGCGCCCGGCGCGAGTCCCTGCAGCCAGGTGGATGCCACGCCGCGGAACAGGCCGCGGCCCGACAATGCCGCCGACAACACCATGCCGACGGTGATCGTCGCCACGTCGGGCGATACCGCCGGCGACGAGGCGATAGAGTAGAAGCGCGGGCGCATCGGCACCGTGCAGGCCAGCAAGCCCGGCAGCGTCAGCGCGATCGCGGGATGGCTCACCAGCACGTCCACCAGCCCCAGCCGCTGCGCGGCGACGCGCGCGGCGTAGCCGTCTTCCGCATGGTCCGACCCGAGCCGTTCCAGCGCCGCGCGCGTGAACGGGCAGCGCGTGTATTGCACCAGCGTGCGCAGCGTCTGGCGCGACACCACGTCCTGCAGTTCGATGAAATGTGTCAGCAGCGCGCGCAAGGGCAGCGCCTCCTCCAGCGGCAGGCCGCGCGCGGCGGATGCATGCGCGGCGGACAGCGTCACCATGGCCTCCGGATCGAGATCGAGCCGCTCGCACAGGTCGCGTACGGTGGCCGGATGGTTCTGCGGATAGACCGCGAGATGATCGCCGGTGGCATAGCTCGCGCCTTCGGGCAGGCGCAGCCGGATATCGCGCGTGGAAGTGCGCGGCGCTTCCTGCGCAAAGTCCCACAGGCCGGCAGGATCGTTCACCAGTTCGGTGTTGGCCAGCACCGTGAAGGCCTGCGTCGACGGCGGCAGCGTGCCGGCGCGGATCGTGGCGATATCGCGCAGGCGCACTTCGATGTGGCTCGCGCCCGCCGCATCGGGCGCCGCGCCCTGCTCCACACGCAGCGCCTGCAGCGATTGCCACAGCCCGGCGAGCCACGACTCCGCCGCCTGGTCGAAATCGCCGTTGCCGTCGGCTTCACCGCGCGCGAGCAATGGCGTGGCGCCGGCAGCGCCGAAGAAGTCGTGCAGGCGTTTGGGGAATGCCTGATAGGTGGCCCACTGCGAATTGCCGCAGCCGAGCACGGCAAAGCGCAGGTCTCCGGCGCGATAGTTATCCACAGCCGCGCCGTCGAGCATGGCCTCGAAGCGCCGCGCCGAATCGGGCGCGCGGCCATTGTAGGTGGCCGCCACGATCACCGCCAGGCCTTCGGCGGGCAGCGCGCCAATCGCGTCATCCAGGTCGCGCAGCGTGGCATGGAAGCCGGCCGCCAGCGCACCGGCGTGGATCTGCTCGGCCAGTTCGCGCGCGGTGCCCAGGCTCGACCCGCACAGTACGGCAAGGGCCTGGCCATTGCCCCGCACCGCCGGGCGTTGCGACTGGACGCTGGCCGCGCCGGCCGCCGCGGCGGCGGCGATGCGCTCATGCGGTCGGCGCCTGCGCGCCCTCAACGTGAACGCATCCGGCTTCAGGGTCAGCGTTTCCTTGATGCGGAACTGGTAGTCGTGCGGATCGCTGAACTGGAAGTTGCGCAGCATCAGCGCCAGCGCCAGCTTGGCCTCGGTGAGCGCGAACTGGCGCCCGATGCAGGCGCGCTCGCCATTGCCGAACGGCTTGTAGGCGTGCGGATGGAGCCTGGCTTCGTGCTCCGGCAGGAAGCGGTCGATGTCGAAGCGTTCGGGATCGGCCCACACCTTGGGGTCGCGGTGCAGCGCGGTGAGCACCACCGAAACGCGGCGGTTCTTGTGGATCAGGTAGCGCCCCCCGATCACGGTGTCCTCGAACGGCGCCACCGCAAAAGCGGGCGCGGTGGGCCACAGGCGCAGTGTTTCCTTGAGCACGCGGTCGATCACCTGGAGCCTGGCAAGGTCGGCATAGACCGGCGGTGCATCTCCCGGCAGCACGGCATCCACTTCGGCATAGGCCTGCGCCAGCACGCCGGGATTACGCAGCAGTTCGTACAGCGCGAAGGTCAGCAAGCCGCTGGTGGTCTCGTGCCCTGCGATCAGGAAGGTGATGACCTGATTGCGGATATTCACATCGTCCAGGCGCTGGTCGGTGTCGGGATCGCGCGCGTCCAGCATCAGGTTGAGCAGGTCGTGCGCCGGCGGCTGGCCGGCATCCTTCCCGGCCGCGGCGCGGCGTTGCCTCACCACCTCGTCCACCAGCTCGCGCATGTAGCGGATGTCCTCGGCGAACTTGCGGTGCGCCGCGTGCATGAACTTGTCCTGCAGCGCGAAGCGGGTCAGCTTGCCCATGGCCTCTTCCAGCGCGCCGACCATCGCATCGATAAAGGGGTGGAGCTGCTCGCGCGAGAATGAATCGAAGTCATAGCCGAAACCCGACAGCGCGATGGTGTCCAGCGTGAGCCGGGTCATGTCGTCGGCGATCGCGATGTCGGTGTCGGCGCCCTGGCGGTCCCATTTGTCGACCAGGCGGTTGGCCACGCGCAGCATCACGTCGAAGTAGCCTTTCATCGCGCGCTGGCTGAACGCCGGCATCAGGATGCGGTGGGCGCGTCCCCAGTTCTCTTCCTCCCCGTGCGCGGTGAACAGGCCGTCGCCTGCCAGGTCGCGCAGGTAGGACAGCGGCGGCCCGACGATCTTGCGAAAGCGCTGCCCGTCCGACAGCTCGCCCGCCAGCGCGGCATCGCTGACGAACGCCACGCGGCGCCCGGCGAAATCAAGTTCGAAGATGCCACCGAAATGGCGGCTGCGTGCCAGCAGATGCTGCGCGACCTTGCCGGGCGTGACTTGCAGCAGGTTGCCGACCAGCGGCCAGCCGGCGTCGCACGGAATCGGCGCGAGGGCGGACACGGCCGGCGCGGCGGACAGGGTTGCGGCGGGCACGGCGGGAGCGGAGTCGCGCTGCATGGTCGGTTCACCTGGTGGTAGTCGGCGAGCGGATCGCCAGGATTGGGCCAAGGGGCACGCGGCCGCCTTGTGTCTCTTGTTCGTTATTTTCTTGCGGGGTGCATCGCTGCCCCCGCAAGTCGGCGTAGACATTCGTCTACTTTTGCAGCAAAGTAGACGAATGTAGACCGAGTGTCAATTCCAAACCGAAGCATGACCACGCCGGGGTATCCCGGCATTAACTTTTTGGCTGTGACCATGGAAGACGTTGCCGGCGGCAAACGCAAACTGATCGACGCGGCGCTGCGCCTGGCCGCGGCCAGGCGCAGCTTCGCCGGCCTGGGCCTGCGCGAACTGGCGCGCGAGGCGGGGCTCAACCCCAACACGTTCTATCGCCACTTCCGCGATATGGAAGACCTGGCGCTGACCGCGGTGGCCGAGGTCAGCAACGAGTTGCGGCCCATGCTGCGCGCGGTGCGCTGGGCCGTGGCGCGCGACAATCCCGGCGAAGTCGCCACGCGTGCCTGCGACGCATTCTTCGCCTACGCCGACGCCCACCCCGACGCCTTCTTTGTCGGTGTGTGCGGCAGCACCGGCCCCCAACCCGCGCTGCGCGACGCGGTGCGCCAGTTGCTGGCGGACATCGCCGCCGAAATGGCGGAAGACATCGAGCGGCTGGCGTTGTGCCCCGGGCTGTCCCGCCCGGTCATCGACGACCTGTGCGGCTACGTGGTGTCCTACCTGTTCCACTTGTCGACGGATTATCTCGAAGACAGCGCCAAGGGCCGGCGCCAGCGCATCCAGCAATCCAGGCAGTTGATCGGCTGGCTGCTGCGCGGCGCCGCCGAACAGCAGCGGGCGCAAGAGCGCGAGCAAAGCCAGGCACAACCGGCACCCGCCCCGGCGCGCAAACGCAAGCCGCCGGAGCGCCGGCCGCACTGAACGCCGCAAGCCTCCACACCGAGTCCTGACCACCGAGCGAGGAGCCCGATGAGCCTGCAGAACCTGTTGCTGTCTTACGGATTGAGAAAGCGCCTGAAGCGCGGCGCGCCGCCGGCGCAGATCGACGTGGCCGGCACCCGCCGCGCGATGGCGCAGTTCGGGCAGAACGCGCGCGTGCCGGCGGGCTGGCGCATCGAACGCTCCGAGGCGGCCGCGTTGCCGGGCGAATGGACGCGCCGCGATGGCGCCGCCGCGCACGCCGATGTCCCCACGCTGTTCTACCTGCACGGCGGCGGCTACTACTTCTGCACGCCGCAGACGCACCGTCCGCTGACGCTGGCACTGGCGCGCGGGACCGGCATGCCGGTGTTCTCGCTGGACTACCGGCTGGCGCCCGAGCATCCCTTCCCCGCCGCGCTGGACGATGCCGTCGATGCCTACTCGGCGCTGCTCGCACTCGGTATTGCGCCACGCAACATCGTGATTGCCGGCGATTCCGCCGGCGGCGGGCTGGCGCTGGCGACGTTGCTCGCGCTACAGGCGCGCGGCACGGCGCTGCCCGCGGGGGCGCTGCTCTTCTCGCCGTGGACGGACCTGGCGGCTACCGGCGAAACCTTGCGCAGCAACGAGCGCCACGACGTCATGTTCCACGGTGAGTCGATCGCCCGCGCTGCGCGCCTGTACCTGGGCGACACCGCCGCCACCGACCCGCTGGTCTCGCCCCTCTACGCCGACCCGGCCGCGCTGGCGGCGCTGCCGCCGCTCTATGTGCAGGCCAGCGACAAGGAAGTGCTGCTCGACGATTCGCGCCGGCTGGTGGAACGCGCCAGGGCGGCCGGCGGCGCGGCCGAGCTGCACGTCTGGCACGGCGTGCCGCATGTCTGGCAGCTCTACCATCCCTTCCTGCCGGAAGCGCGGCGCGCACTGGCGGACGCGGCCGCGTTCGCGAACCGCGTCACGAAGCGCCACCAATAAGGGGGCGGCGGGATACGCGGGCGCGGGGACGGGTACGCGCGGCGAATGCGCGATGTGACGTGGCGTTGGCGCTCAGTCCACGACTTTGCCGCGCTGTGCCTTGACCTGGCTGCGCTGGCTCTTGCCTTCCAGGCGCCGCATCTTGGACCCGTAGGTTGGCCGCGTGGGACGGCGCGCGCGCGGCGGCGTGGCCACGCTGCGCACCAGGTCGTGCAAACGCTGCACGGCTTCCTCGCGGTTCATCTCCAGGCTGCGGTGCTGTTGCGCCTTGATCACCACCACGCCGTCGCGCGTGATGCGGTGATCGTGAAGCTGCAGCAGCCGCGCCTTGTGCCCCTCTTCCAGAGACGATGCGCGAACATCGAAACGCAGGTGAACCGCGTTGGAGACCTTGTTGATGTTCTGCCCGCCGGCGCCTTGCGCGCGGATCGCGGTGATTTCGTATTCGGTGTGGGGGATGAGGATATCGGGCAGCATGCGACGGATGATATCAAGGACCCGGCCCCGTGCGTTGGCTCGCCGGATGTACCAGCAGCAGGCTTGTCATCGCCTTGAGCACGCAGCCGATGCCGGCCGGTTTTTCCAGGCGCGGTTGAGCGGGAATAACAGACCATCGCACGCTACCGCTCCCAGGAGGGTGGCAATGCCGGACGGGGAACGGTCGCCTAGAACAACAGGCCGAACATCATCTTGAGCAGCGCTTCCAACGGCATCATGGTCAGCGCCAGCGGCAGGACCGGCAAAAGGGTGGCCACGGCGACCTGCATGACGGATTCTCGCGTAATCGGGGCAATGCGCATCGTCCGCACAACGTCGAAGCTGTTGCCCAGATCCGCGAGGGACTGGATATCGCCGCTACCCACAAGCGATTCATCGGGAGCGGCTCCTCCGCGTAGCCACTTGGCATCGAACTCGCGTACGTAGCGCTCCGCCAGCGTGCCGTATTCACGCAGGCCCGTGCGCTTCGCCTCCGCCAGCTGAGGCGAAAACACCAGCAACGGGCCAAGTACAAGGCACAGCAGGAAAATGACCATGACCGCGATCTGTACCTTGTACTCAGGCAGCGTGGCCCCGAGATAGAAGATGCGGTTGGCGAGTTGCCCAGCCAGCAGCACGCCGTGCGCCATGGCAAGCAGCGCGAAGGCATGGACCGCCTGGGCGAGAAATCCCAGGCCGCCGACGCGGTCCGGATGCATGGGAATCAGGATCAACTTGATGCGTGACACCTGCCAGAGAAAACGGATCCAGACAAGGAGCCTGAAGTACCAGCGACACAACAGGAACTGGAAGACAGGCAGGCTCACGTAGCCATACCACATGCCGGCAAGCGAGAGTCTCGAGCCTTCGGCGGACGATGTCACGTACCATGTGGCGGCGTCGAGCGCCGTGTAGTGCCGCCAGATGACGAGGATGCCGACGCCATACACGATGCCGATCAGGAGCAACTCGGTGAGCACGGAATTCCGCAGCCGGAACGCCGACGCGATAGCCGCCTCGAATCGCATCGAGGCGTTTTCGGGAATCAGCTTGCGCTCTATGAACAGCCTCGCCACCGGCCGCATGCGAAGGTGCACCACCAGCTCTGAAGCGATCAACAGCGGCATCACCAGCAGGAAGCGCGCATGCGCTTCGATGTCCAGCAGAAAAGGCAAGGTCACTCGGCCGCCCAGCAGCTGTCCCTCAGCCGCTGACAGCACCAGGAGCGGTAGCCAGGCGAACAAGGACATGACGATGATGCGCTGGTGCACCAGCTGCAACGCGTCATCGGCCAGGTGTGCCTTACGCAGAAGCTGGAAGAGTGGCCCGCCCAGGACGAGCGAGAAGTCTTGCGTAGTCAGGGGCGAATCCCGGGCGGCGCCGGGCTCCGAGACGCGAGCGTTCATTGTTGGCCTCTCCACGCCGAGAGCAGTTCCCCGGAAATCCCCGGCAGCGTTCCTGCCTAGTCTTCGACCATCACCGTGATCCGGCCCTCTCTGATTGCACTGAGGAACGCCCGATAGTCGCTTCGGTTCTGGGAGGCATACTCGGTCGCAAATTCGCCCACAGCGTCGTCGAAGGATTGCCCGGAACCCATGTATCCGGCGATCACCGCGGCATCGCCGGAGCGGGCATGCGCGCGAGCCAGGGCATGCGCGCACATCCGCGCGTATTGCCGCAACAACCCTGTATCCCAGTCCTCGATAACCGCGGACAACTTCATGTCGCGAAGCTGGCGGACATAGAATTCGCGGCCGTTCACGCCTCGGGTCCATCCAAGGAACACATCGCTGGCCGACTGCATGAGGCGCTGTCCCACGATGACGCGCTGGCCATGATTGGCGTGCAGGCTCTTGCCCGCATAGGGCTCGAGCACGGAGGCCTTCGCCTCCTTCACTTGCAGGAACAGCGGGTCATTGTCCGCCGCCATGAACAGTCCCACTGCGCACATCGTGCCAACGCTTCCCACGCCGACGACCTTGAGGGCCAGGTCGACGTAGTGGAAGCGGTCGAACAATGTCCGGACATGCTCGGGCAAGCTCTCCCGATACGAGGCAATGGCTTCCGTGTACCCTGCCCCGAGACCGGGAGCCTGTTCTTCCGTCGGATGGAAAATCAGGGGGGGTTCATCCTTGATCCTGGGCTTGACCCCTTCCTCCGAGACGAGCTTCGGATACAGATGGTCAGGCACCGTCTTGCGCCGCTCCGATTCGAGCCGCTCCTCCAAGCGCTTGCGAGTCGCCGCCACGACAGCCGGATTGCCCGTCCGGTCTTCATACTTTTGCAGGTCGATCCTGTTGTACCAGACGTCGAGCGCCCGCATCCCGGCGAAATTGTCCATCCGCTCGCGGTATTCGCGCACGAGATCCGTGGCCACGCGTCCCGCGTCGCTGCGGGGCAGCTCCAGATGTTGCGCCGCCACGACCACGCTGGCTGCAAGCCGCTTCAGGTCCCACTCGAAAGGGGCCGGCAGTGTCTCGTCGAGATCGTTGACGTCGAAAATCACGTTGCGCTCGGGCGTCGCGAAGCCGCCGAAGTTCATCAGGTGCGCATCGCCGCACGCCTGCACCCGGATCCCGCTCGTCGGGGTGCTGGCAAGGTCGGCTGCCATCAGTACGGCCGCGCCGCGATAGAACGCGAATGGCGAAGCCGCCATGCGCCCGAAGCGGATCGGGGTCAGGCTCAGGATGCGGCCCTCATTGGATTCGATCAGGAGTTCAATCGGGTCGCGGCGATCCTTGGGCGCCGTCCATCCAGCATGCGATGCGCGCGGCACCGTGTCGCGCAGTGCCCGCCCTTCGGTGGCGCGATCATCGGCCGACAAGTAACGCGTCCCGGTTTGAGGTGCGGCACTCTCGCTCTTTCCCTTCCTATTCTTGGACATGTGGCACTCCCCATTTTCAGGTTTGCGCCAGCCGCTCCGTGCTCAAGCCAGGGCCGGAGGATGAGGCAAGTCTCCATGCCCGGTCTTGCAGCGAAGCGGCGGACGCGCCTTACTGCTGCTTGCCTCCCTTGATGTTGCCCGCGACACCGCCAGCGACAGCGCCTACCGCGGCACCGGTCCAGGCGCTCCCGCCCGCGATGGCGGCGATGCCTGCGCCGGCCAACGCGCCCACGCCCGCGCCCGACATCGTCCCTTGTTGTTGCGGCGTCATGTTCGTGCACCCGACAATGCCGACTAGGGCAAGCGTTGCACCGATCAGTCCGAGTGATTTCATGCGTTTCACCTACTTGTTGCGCTGAAGTCCGGGAACGACCATTTCGAACCAGATCGTTTCGATAACCGGCCGCTGAAGCCGATCGGAATGCGTGGCGTACCACCGATCCAGTCCTTCCCGCACCGTTTCGAGTGTCTGGCCCTGCAGCCCCTTCGCCAGGCGAGGAATGACGCTTTGCGTGTCTGGTGGTGAATTGCCCACCTGAGCGCGATACGCGATATCAACCTGGATGACATTGGCGATGCCAATGAGGTAAGCCTTCTTCGCCTGCTCCGATGACTCGATCCAATGCTTGCCGGTGATCAGCGGGATTTCGTCGCCACGGGCAGGGCCCGATGCGATCACCAGCGTCGTGCACACCGCTGCCATCACAGTGCGGAAATTCAGATGCATGATCATCCTGTTCTCCTCAGGAATCCGCAAATCAAAGGTACCGTGGTGGTGGCATTCAATACCCGCTAAACACGCACAAGCCATCGCTTCGCGCGGCCCTGGCTGTACGCCGACAAGGCCAATGGCACTCCGCAATCCCGCGAAGGCATTTCAGACTGCCTTGATCGGGAATCCACCGGATTTCGATATCTCTGTGAAAGATTAGGAGACAGACGGGGGGGCGGGTTGATCCAGGTCAACGGGATGGCAGCGCCGGCCGCCCGCCGGACGGCATGCAGGCGCCTCAGGACATCTGCCGCGCCAGTTTTGTGATCTGGCACATGATCTCTGGCTTGCACATCATCGGTGCGAGCGCCTATCGTTACTTACGTGCAGACCACCGCATTTCGAGTAGCTGGAACCGAATTTCGGACCATTTCCCGCCGCTGAAGAGTTGCATCAAGCACGTGGTCAGTGCCGAGTCAGCCAGGTCGAAATGCGGGGCGAGCGGCCAGCGCCTGCCATGCACAAGATCGCTCTGCAACCGCCAGGGGCCGGCCATGGGAAAACATCTCCATATCACCACCTACATCGTCATCGCGATGGTACTTGGCGGCGTGGTCGGCTACGCCTGCAATATTGCCTTCCCGGATCCCAAGGCCGCGAAGGACGTTGCCGGCTATTTCTCGATCATCACCGATGTCTTCCTGCGACTAATCAAGATGATCATCGCCCCGCTGGTCTTCTCCACGCTGGTGATGGGCATCGCCCATATGGGGGATGCCAGCACTGTGGGGCGCGTCGGCGTCAAGGCGATGGGTTGGTTCATCACCGCATCGCTCGTCTCGCTGACCCTCGGCCTGATCATGGCAACGATGCTGCAACCGGGCCACAACCTCGGACTGCCGTTGCCCGAGGTTGGCACCGCCACCAGCCTCAAAACCAATGCCTTCACACTGAAGGACTTCGTCATCCACCTGGTTCCCCGCTCGGCGGCGGAGGCCATGGCAAACAACGAAATCCTGCAGATCCTGGTCTTCTCGATCTTCTTCGGGACCGCGCTGTCGACGCTTGGCGAAAAGGGCAAGCGCATGGCCGGCGTCATCGAGGATCTGGTCCAGGTGATGCTGAAGATCACGAGTGCGGTGATGTGGCTGGCGCCGGCGGCCGTGTTTGCCGCCATCGCGTCGACGATCACCACGCAAGGCCTGGCGATCCTCGTGACGTTTGCCAAGTTCATGGGCGGCTTCTACTTGTCATTGCTGGTGCTGTGGTCACTGCTCGTCCTGGCGGGGATCGCGTTCCTGGGCAAGCGGGCCCTGGTGCTGGTCCGCCTGATTCGCGAGCCGTTCCTGCTGGCATTCTCGACCGCAAGCTCGGAAGCCGCCTATCCCAAGCTGCTGGAAGCCCTCGACAAATTCGGTGTCGACCGCAAGATCTCGAGTTTTGTGCTGCCAATGGGCTACTCCTTCAACCTGGACGGTTCGATGATGTACTGCACGTTCGCCGTACTGTTCATCTCGCAGGCCTATGACATCCACCTGCCCTTGGGCACCCAGATCACCATGCTTTTGCTGCTGATGCTGACCTCGAAAGGCATGGCCGGCGTGCCGCGCGCATCGCTGGTGGTCATCGCGGCCACGCTGAACCAGTTCAGTCTGCCAGAGGCCGGCCTGCTGCTGATCATGGGGGTGGACCAATTCCTGGACATGGGCCGCTCGGCCACCAACGCGGTGGGAAATTCGATTGCGGCAGCCGTGGTGGCCAAATGGGAAGGTCAGTTGTCGAGCGGACCCACGCTGGACGAGGGAGGCGAAAGCGATACCGCCGACGGGGCGGTGCCCTTGCACAAGCCAGACGCCGCGCAAGCATAGGCGGCGCGGCGCGCGACACCCAGGACCGACGCATGCACTCCCAACAAGCACGCCGGCGAGCCCGGCCCGTCCATATGGTGCTGCGGATCTCGATGGCCATGTGCCTGGCGGCAGCCGCCGCCTCCATCGGGGCGCAGGAGCCTTTCGCGCTGTCCGGAACTTTGAAGAAGGCAAGGGAAACGGGTGCTCTCATCATCGGCTACCGGGAATCCTCATTGCCGTTTTCCTACCTGAACCAGATCGGCAGGCCGATCGGGTATTCAATCGACATCTGCGCGTCGATCGTCGAGGCCGCGGGGGAAGAGGTCGGCCGCGACCTGACGATCAAGTGGGTGCCGGTGACGTCCGAGAGCCGCTTCGATGCGATTGTTTCCGGCAAGATCGATCTCGAGTGCGGCTCCACGACACGCAACGCCGAGCGGCAGCAGCGCGTCGCGTTCTCGCCCGTGATCTTCCTGGCGGGGACCAAACTGATGGTGCCGCACGGTTCGCCGATCAAGTCGTTCCGCGACCTGAAGGGCAAGACGGTGGTTGCTACGGCTGGCACGACCAACGTGGACGCCATCGAGCAATTGTCCACGCGCTTCAATCTCGGCCTGAAGATCATCCGCGCTCGCGACCATGCCGACGCTTTCGAGGTCCTGCGGCATCGCGGCGCCGACGCCTATGCGGGCGACGATATTCTGCTGTATGGCTTCCTGGCCAAGTACGGCACGCGCAGCCAGTACGACGTTACCCGCGAGTTTCTCTCCTACGACCCCTACGGCATCATGCTGCGCAAGGGCGACCCGGAATTCGCCGCCGTCGTCGACAAGGCCGTGCGCAAGCTGAGCACGTCTGGCGAACTCGACCGCCTGTACAAGCAGTGGTTCCTGAACCGGTTGCCGACCGGTGAGCGGCTGGGCATTCCAATGAGCGAACAACTGGAGGAGATCATCAAGGCGGCGCCAGAGCCGACGGAATAGCAATGCGGTGAGGGCCAGGATTCCCGGCCGGATCGATCGATTGCACTCGTGCCCAAGCGAGGCGCGCGGAAACAGCCGATCGCACAGGGCCTTGGCGGTTCGTTTGGCGCGCTAGCACAGAACTGGAGACGATGATCGATGAGGTTCAGCGTGCGACTACCACAATCATTCCTATGCATGCTGAACCGACAACGTAGGCCCGCTGCGCGGGGTTAACGGTGCGTAGCTGTCCATATTCGCCGGTTGCCGGACCGCAATCTGACCCCTGCCAGCAACTTCATCACCACGTAGAACTACGGACCGTGAGACGATGGGCAGCGCCCCCCGTGCCAATATGACGTGCGGACCCGGAACAGCCCGATGATGCTATGAAATGGACGGGTCGTGACGCATGGCCCCGTCTTTGTCGAAGTGCTTCTGTGACTCTCTTCTCCGCCAGCAGCAGAATATAGTTCGGAACTTTTGCATCGATCAAAAGTGCGCCCCAGGCAATCCCGGAATTCCCGTTGAATAACTTCCTTCGGCATATTGTGGCCCTTGGCGATTCGTTCAATTGCCTCGGCCACGGACGAAGGGCGCGCGAGGCAACCGTCTCCAGGACCAAGGACGCCTGTTGGCGGATATCCCAGTGCAACTCCGTTTGACTGAGGCATGATTAGCTTTCAACGGCATCAGTGCCATCTGCCTCACGACAGGATCATGATGACCACCATGCCCGAGATCGTCAGCAGTGTATTGCCGACGGCATAGGGCACCGTGTACCCCAACCCAGGGACCTGGCTCTTGGCGCCATCGCAGATCATGCCCAGCGCTGCCGTGGTGGCACGCGCGCCTGCGCAGGCGCCGAGCAGGATCGCCGGGTGGAAGCGGAACACGAACTTGGCGAGGAGCATGCTAACGGCCAGCGGGATCGAGGTCGCAAGGATGCCCCACAGGAGAAGGCTGATGCCAAGCTTCTGCAAGCCGGCGATGAAACCCGGGCCCGCGGAGATGCCCACCACAGCGATGAAGACGTTGAGGCCGACCGAACTCATGAACCAGATCGTCGGCTCGGGGATGCGGCCGAACGTCGGGTGTATCGCCCGGAACCATCCGAAAATGATGCCCGCAATCAGCGTACCGCCTGCGGTGGAGATGGTTAGCGGAATACCGCCGACCTTCAACACGCTTGCACCGATCAGCGCACCGGCCATGATCGCCAGTGACATCAAAGCCACATCCGTCACGTTGGTTGGCCGGTCGACGTAGCCCAGATGCGTTGCGGTGGCGTTGATATCCTGGATACGGCCCACCAGCGTGATCACGTCGCCGCGATAGAGTTTCGTTTTCGGCAGCACCGGTATCACGGTTTCAGTCGGACCCCGCTTGATATTCTTGAGAAACACGCCACGTGCCCACGGCCAAGTTGCCAACTCCTTCAGTGAATGGTCATCGACCTCCTTGTTCGTGATGTAGATGTCGACGCCCTCTGTCTGCACATTGAGCAGTTCCGCATCGTCGACTTCCCTGCTGCTAGGACCCAAGCGTTCGATCAACTGATTGCGCTTACCGCCGATGGCGACAATATCGCCGGGCGCGAGGCTCGTGTTCAGGTGCGCCTCGATGATCTTGCCATCCCTGCGAATGCGTTCGATAAAGGCGCGATGTCCTTCCGGGGTGCTGGCCTCGATGTCCCCGACCGCCCTGCCGATAAAAGGACTGTCCGGCGCCAATGAATAGGCACGCAATTCGAACTCATGCCATTCCGTGCCAACTTCTCCCGACTCTCCCGCACCAAGTTGTCGCTCGTAATCCCTGCAAGCGGCTACCAGATCAATGCCCAGCAGCTTCGGGCCGATCTGGGCCAGGATGATCGCCGAACCCACGGTGCCGAAGATGTAAGTCACAGCGTAGGCAATCGGCATGCCTTCCAGCAGTTTCCTGGCCTCATCCGGCGGCAGCCCGAGCCGGTTGATCGCGTCAGTGGCAAGCCCCATCGATGCGGAAATCGTTTGCGACCCGGCGAAAAGCCCCGCCGCCGAACCCAGGTCGTATCCCGCCAGGATTGCCGCTCCGACCACCGCCGTCAGTGACAGCACGCAAGAGATCACTGCGAAGATAACCTGCGGTATCCCGTCCTTGGCGATGCCTCGCACGAACTGCGGTCCGACGCTATAGCCCACGGCGAACAGGAACATCAGGAAGAACACAGCTTTCACATTGACCGAGATCTTGACGCCCAGGGTCCCGATGACAATGGCTACGAGCAACGTTGAGGTTACCGCTCCCAGGCTGAAGCCCCTGAAGCTCTTCCCGCCCACCCAGTAACCGACCCCCAACGCAAGGAAAATGGCGATCTCAGGATAGGCTTTTAGCGTTGACACGAACCAGGACATGGCTACGGCTCCCGTTTGCTGCCAAACACGCGTTTTCAGGCATCGCGCTCGTCTTGGTTAAGCTAGCCCATACCGGCACTTGAACATTGATCCATGACAAGGAGCGGAGCGCGACCTCATCTATTGTGGAGTTGATCCGTCGCCTGTGCGCGTGAGAGACAGTCATACATGCGTGTTCTCGGGCGAAAACAATCTCCCACCGGACAAATCGGCCGATGGGTTAATCACTGCGAGAGGTGAATAATGGCCGCCAATCCGGATAAGGTTACTGCTTACGACGAGTTCAATATCAAGATCCCGGAGGATCACTTTCCTAAGTTGGGAATTTCCGCACGCGCCGCTGCGGCGCTCGTGGTCAGCGAGGAATGGACCGATGCGAACCCGATGCTGAACATGTCGTCCTTCGTGACGACCTGGGCCGAGCCAGAAGCCAGGGAGGTTGCCGCTCGAAACATCTTCAAGAACTATATCGATCACGATATGTATCCGCAGGTCTTCGAGATGGAGCAGCGGATGGTGCGCTGGCTGCACCAACTCTGGAACGGGCCCAAGGGCGTGGAGCCATATGGCACTGCAACAGTGGGCTCATCGGAAGCCTGCATGCTGGCTGGCCTGGCACACAAGTGGAACTGGCGGCAAAGGCGTCAGGCGGAGGGCAAAGATGTTTCGCGCCCTAATATGGTGACGGGTGGCAACGTTCAGATCGTCTGGAAGAAATTCCTGCGCTACTTCGATGTGGAACCGCGTATCGTGCCGCTCAAGCCGGGAAACTATCGGCTGACCGCCGAGGATCTCGACAGCTATGTAGACGAGAACACCATTGCCGTCGTCGCCATCGCCGGACAAACCTTTACCGGGGAAGATGACGACATCCAGGCGATTCACGACTGGCTGGATGACTATGAGAAGCGCACCGGAACTTCCGTCCCGATGCATATTGACGGCGCTTCCGGCGGCTTTGTGAACCCCTTCCTTTATCCCGACTACAAGTGGGACTTCAGCCTGCCACGCGTGTTATCCATCAATGCGTCCGGACATAAATACGGCCTGACGCCTCCCGGTCTGGGTTGGGTGATTTTCCGGGAGCGCAAGATTTTCAACGAGGATCTGGTGTTCTACGTGAATTACCTTGGCGGCGAAATGCCAACAGCCACGCTCAATTTCAGCCGCAACGCCTTTCAGGTTGCGGTGCAGTACTACCTGTTCCTGCATCTTGGCTTCGACGGCTACAAGAGAATCATGACGCACACGCTGGACAATGCGATCGCGCTGCGGAAGGTGCTGGTCGATAGTGGGTACTTCGACATCATGAACGAGACGCAACGTATCCCCGTGGTCGCAGTGACGCTGAACAAGAAGATCAAGAATTTCAACGAATTCGATGTCTCAAACAAGGTCCGCGAGCATGGCTGGGTTCTCTCCGCGTATTCCATGCCACCGAATGCCGAGACCGTGACCAGTCTTCGGGTTGTCATCCGGCCACATATCAATCAGACGGTGGCGATGTTGCTGGCAAACGATATTGTCAAAGCCTGTCAATACCTTGAGACGCACGGTGGTAACGCGACTCCTCCCGAACTCCATGCGAAAGAGAAGACCACTCAGGTCAAATGCTAGTTGTCAGCGCAATGTCCGGGCAAGCGTATTTGATTTGGCATGCCCGGGTATCGCCCCGTCTCATAGAGTAGGCCGGAGGCTCCGGCCGATTACTGGTGGGTGGTCCCCGTTGGATCCCGCCCGTATCCCCAGACGCGGCTTCAGGCCGGTGGATAACACCATCGCATGCCAGAACTCTTGCGTTGCGCGGTGCAATATTCTGGGCGATATGCCATGAGTCGACCGGATATGTCGAAGTTCGCAAACCTCTCGCCCTTTGAACTCAAGGACGAGCTGATCAAGCTGGCGGGCAGCGTTTCGAACCGGCTGATGCTCAACGCCGGGCGTGGCAATCCGAACTTCCTTGCAACGGTTCCACGCCACGGCTTTTGGCAGCTTGGGCTGTTTGCCATGATTGAATCGGAACGGTCATTTTCGTATCTCGCGGAAGGCGTCGGCGGCTTTCCCCGGCGCGCTGGCATTGCGGAGCGCTTCGATCTCTTCGCGCGCTATTACCGCGACGCCCCAGGAGTCAAGTTCCTGACCGGCGCCATCTCCTTCGTGCGCGACCAGCTTGGGCTGGATGGCGGAGATTTCCTCTATGAAATGTGCGAGGGCATCCTGGCTTGCAACTATCCGGTACCGGATCGCATGCTCAGGCTCAGCGAGAAAATCGTCTGCCGTGGCAGCAACTGCAAGGTGGAATCTTGGTGCGCCCGGCTGGGATCGAACCAGCAACCCCTGCCTTCGGAGGGCAGTACTCTATCCATTGAGCTACGGGCGCACAGGGTATGACGGGGTACTTCGCAGGCAGCGCGCGAGTGCCGCTGCCGGAAAGTCGCATAGGATACCGTGTTTGTCCGCGGACGTCCATGTCCGGCTCAATCAGGGTGGCGTGGTGACGTCTCTTCCAAGCCGCTTTTGCCTCATGCCATAGGCCTTTGAGGCTATAATCGCGAGTTATTTGTGTAAAAACGGGGCTGCGCAACGTCCACATCAGGTCGGTGGATGGCGGTGGCATACCCCGCTGGCTGGCCCCTTTGGGGACAGTTGACGCCGGATAACAGTCCGATGCACGCAATTGGCCAGGGGGAATTGGCCACCGAGCAAGCGGCCACATAAGCAGCCGATCGCGAGCGGCCACAGGTTTCCTGCAAATTGAGAGTTGAGTATGAGCGACGTCCACAACGCACACGACGAACACGAGTCTCCCATCAAGACCCCCAAGCAGCTGATCGCTGTGGTGATTGCCGCCTTCCTGGTGCCAATCATCGTGATCATCCTGCTGGTCAATTTTGTCGGACACGGCGCCAAGGAAGGCGCGGGCTCCACCGCTACCGTGGAAGCCGTCAATGACCGCATCAAGCCGGTCGCCTCGCTCGAACTGAAGGATCCGAATGCAGCGCGCGTCTATAAGACGGGCGAACAGGTCTACAAGGAAGTCTGCGCCGCCTGCCACGCCACCGGTGCTGCCGGTGCGCCCAAGTACGGCACCGCCGGCGACTGGGCTCCGCGTATCGGCCAGGGCTTCACCGGCCTGCTGAACTCCGTGCTGCACGGCAAGGGCGCCATGCAAGCCCGCGCCGGCACCACCGCCGACGATTACAGCGACTACGAACTGGGCCGTGCCGTGGTCTACATGGCCGACGCCGGCGGTGCCAAGTTCCCGGAGCCCGCAGCGCCCGCTGCTGCCGCTCCGGCTACCGCCGCTGCCTCGGATGCCGCTGCCGCGCCTGCCGCAGCAGCAGCCCCGGCAGCTCCCGCTGCTGCTGCCGCACCGGCTGCTGCTGCAGCGCCGGCTTCCGCCGAAGTGGGCAAGAAGGTCTACGACCAGGTCTGCGCCGCCTGCCACGCCGCCGGTGTTGCCGGCGCGCCGAAGCTGGGCGACAAGGCTGCCTGGGCGCCGCGCCTGAAGGAAGGCATGGACGCCGTTCACGCCTTCGCCCTGAAGGGCAAGGGCGTGATGCCGCCGAAGGGCGGCTACGCCGGCCCGGACGCCGACGTGATCGCAGCGGTCGACTACATGGCCAACGCGTCGAAGTAACCGGCCGGAAATCATCCCGGGGCCACCACGGCGCAAGCGGTGGAACGGACCCGGAGAACAAAAAGCCCGCGGCTCGCCGCGGGCTTTTTGTTTGCCTGCTGCCGGGCGTCAGTGGCTCAGACCACGCGCGAGTAGCGCAGTGGCGCCGGCAGCGGCGTACCTGCATCGGCGCCCGGGGTTCCCGCTGGTGCCACTGCCGGCACCGCGTCCGCAGCCCGCCGCGCGTCTTCACGCAGGAAGCCGTCGAAGACCATCGCCAGCCGGCGCACCAGCAAGCGGCCCAGCGGGGTCACTTCGATGCGGCCGGGCTCGCATCGCACAAGGCCTTCCCCGGCGAGCCGCCCCAGGTCCGCCATCTCGCCAGCGAAGTGCGCGGCAAAGTCGATGCGATGCCGGGCTTCCACCGCTGCAATATCGAGCACGCCGTTGCACATCAACGCACCGATGACTTCACGCCGCAAGTGATCCTCATCGCGCATGGCGAAGCCGCGCATCACCGGCAGCACGCCGCCGTCGAGCACGCGGTAATAATCGTCCAGCGTGCGCGCGTTCTGTACATAGCGGCCCGCCACCGCACCGATCGACGAGACGCCAAATCCAAGCTGGTCATGGCCGGCGTGGGTGGAATAGCCCTGAAAGTTGCGCTGCAGCCGGCCCTCGCGCTGGGCCACGGCCAGCGCGTCGTCCGGCAGCGCGAAATGATCCATGCCGATATAGACATAGCCCGCGGCGGTGAGCTGTTCGATGGTGCCGACCAGGATGTCGAGTTTTTCAGCGGGCGCCGGCAGCGCGCGCTCGTCGATGCGCCGCTGGGGCTTGAACACGTGCGGCAGGTGCGCATAGCTGTACACGGAGAGCCGGTCCGGGCGCATCGCCAGCACTTGCTCCACGGTGGCGGCGAAGCGCGCCGTGGTCTGGTGCGGCAGGCCGTAGATCAGGTCCATGCTGACCGAGCGGAAGCCGAGCCGGCGCGCGGCGTCGACCACTGCCCGGGTTTCGGCCTGCGATTGCACGCGGTGGATCGCTTGCTGCACCTCGGCGTCGAAATCCTGCACGCCCAGGCTGATGCGGTTGAAGCCGAGTTCGGCCAGCAGCGCCATCTGCGCGTCGCCGATCCGGCGCGGGTCGATCTCAATGGAGTGTTCGCCCTCGGGCAGCAGGTTGAAATGCTGGTGCAAGGCATCCATCACGCGGCGCATCTCCGCCGGGTCGAGGAAGGTCGGCGTACCGCCGCCCCAGTGCGATTGCACCACCTCGCGCCGCGCGCCGAGTTGTTGCGCTACCAGCGCCATCTCGCGCGCCAGGTAATCCACATAGCGGGCGCTGCGGCGATGGTCTTTGGTAATGATCTTGTTGCAGCCGCAGTAGTAGCAGATGTTCTCGCAAAACGGCACATGCACATAGAGCGACAAGGGCGGCTGCCGGCCGGCATCCACGCCAGCGCTGGCCGCGCAATCGGCCAGTGCTTGCCGGTAGTCCTGCTCGCCAAAACCGCCATGGAAGCGGTCCGCCGTGGGGTAGGAGGTGTAGCGCGGGCCGTTGATGTCCATGCGGCCGGCCAGCTCGCGGAAGTCCGACAAGGCATGCCGGTCCGGGGCCGAGGCGGCCCGGCCCAGTTGCTTGCTCTTGCAGGCGGCGCCGCAATTGCCGGAGCAGGTGTTCGGCGGACTGGCAATGGAAACGGGGACGGATGCGGTGGCGCGGGCGAGATCAGCCATGGGGCGGCCTTCGTGGTGGATTGGATGGCTCATCGTAGTGGGGGCCGCTCCTGCGCGCGTTGACCGGCGTCAAGTCGTGGCCCATGGCACCAGGGCCCTTGGCCGGCCACCAGCGGCCAGGCCGTCACCAGCGTGCGCCGCGTCATGCTAGCGTCACCTGGACCGGATAGGCTGCCCCGCGCTTGCCGGCTTTCCATCCACCAGCTCAATCCGTCCCTTCGGCCCCCATGCACGCTTCTCCCCTGATTGCGCAGGCGCATTGCGCGCCACAAATGCCGCGCCGCCGCCTGCTGGCCGCCCTCGGCAGCGCTCTGCTGGCGCCCGCCACGTTACTGGCGCAGTCACCCCCGCGACGCCCGCTGGTGATTGGCCACCTGGTGGATCGCGGCGGCGCGCAGGCCGATCTCGCGCGCGACTACCTGGCCGGCGCCAAGGTCATGTTCGACGCGGCCAACGCCGGCGCGCGCGAGCCGCGCGTGGTGCACGTGGTGCGGGAAGTCGAAACCGATCCGCGTGCGGCCACCGCGCAGGCGCTGTCGCTGGTCGACGGCGAGCGCGCCGAACTCCTGTTCGGTCCCAGCGACGCCTTGTTGCCGGTGCTGGCCGCCTCTCCCGAGCTGGCCCGGCGCGGCGTGCAGATCGTCGCGCCCTTATCGGGGCTGTCGCTCGCGGCCGATCATGTCTGGTACACGCGGGCCGACTACCGCGCCGAACTGGATGCGGCGATTCACCAGTTGCGCAGCTACGGGCTCAAGCAGCTGGTGTTGGCCGTGGCGCCGGATTTCGCTGCAGGAAGCCTGGCCGCAGGCACGCCGTGGCGGCGCCGGCTGGAGCAGGAGCCGGGCCTGCAAGCGCTGACGCTGGAAGCCGGCAAGGGCAGCGACAGCGGCGCGGCGGCGTCGCGCATCGCCGCGGCGCGCCCGGCGGCGGTGATCATGGCCGGCGACACGCTGGCCTACGGCAATCTCGGCCGTGCGCTGGCCGCGCGGGGGTGGTACGGCTTCCTAGTGGGCTTGTCCGCGGTCAACCCGCTGGCGGCGCGCGAGATCCTCGGCGCCGGCTATAACGGCGGCATCGTGCTGACGCAGATTGCGCCGGGTCCGCAGGACCTGACCCTGCGCGTGGTCAAGGAGCACGTGGGCCGGATGAAGCAGTTCCTGGACGAGCCCGCTTCACCCGCCACGCTGGCTGGCTACATCGGCGCGGCCTGGCTGGTGCGGGCTGCGTTGTCCGCGCCGCGCGCCGCCACGCCGGCCGACCTGCGGCGTGCCCTGCAGGCCCGCGTCGATGTGGGCGATTTCGTGCTGGATTTCACGCACGGATCGCGCGGCTCTCAATACGTGCAGCTCGCGGCGATGGGCAGCGGAACGGCCCGCTGAATGGTAGCGGCCGCGCACTAGCTGCCGCTCAGGCTCGCGGCAGCACGATCCGCACGCGCAGCCCGCCCTCCGGCCGGTTGGCCAGGCTCAGTTCGCCACCGTGGCGCGAGACGATATCCGCGGCGATCGACAGGCCCATGCCGACCCCGCCGGTGGCGCGGTTGCGCGAGGATTCGAGCCGGTAGAACGGCTCCAGCACGCGCGCCATTTCTTCCGGCGGAATGCCGGGGCCGTCGTCGCAGACGTCGATGACCACGCGCTCGGCGCTGTCGGCCAGCGCGATGCGCGCGCTGCCGCCGTAGCGGTGCGCGTTTTCCACCAGGTTGACCACGGCCCGGCGCAATTCGGCGGGATAGGCCAGCAAAGGCTCGGCGCCGCCGGACAGGCTGACGTCCTGTCCAATCTCCGTGGCGTCGTCCACCACCGCCTGCAACAGGGCATGCACATCCACCCGCTGGCGCGGCGCGGCGGCGCCGTCGCGCTCGCGCAGGTAATACAGCGTGGCATCGATCAGCCCGTTCATCTCGGCGAGGTCCTGGCGCAGGCGATAGCGCACCTGATTGTCGTCGACCCCTTCGATACGCAGGCTCATGCGTGTCAGCGGCGTGCGCAGGTCGTGGGACACCGCGGCCAGGAAACGCGATTGCTGCGCCAGCTGGGTGCGGATGCGCTGCTGCATATGGTTGAAGGCCTTGGCGGCGTCGCGGGCCTCGGCCGGGCCGCTGTCCTCATCCAGCGGCGGCGCGTGCACGTCCTGGGCCAGCCGGCCGGCGCTGCTGGCAAGGCGCTGGACGGGCCTGGCCAGCAGGCGCGCTCCCACCCACGACGCAGCCACGATGGCCGCAAGCTGGAACAGCAGCCCCAGCCGGGGCGGGCCAAAGCCACGGCTGCCGCGCGGCCGGCGTGGCGGCGGCGGACCGCCTTCGCTGCTGCCCGTGCCCGCTTCGGCGCCGGACGGGGGGACTCCCCCGCGGCCCGGTTCGCCCGGCGGTGGGGGCGGAGGCTCGTCGCCGGGGACGAAAGTGAATCCGCTGTGCCCGGGGTGAGGAAAGATGCTCTCGATGACCGTGACGCCGAGCAGGTGCACGGCCAGCATGATCGCCGCCATCACCAGGAACAGGCGGATGAACATGGAGTCATGGCGGGCCACCCAGGCCGGGCGCTCAGCCTTCGGCGGTGCCGGTAAAGACATAGCCTTCGCCTCGGACGGTACGGATCAGCGCCGGGTCGCGCGGGTCGTCGCGCAGCTTCTGGCGCAGGCGCGAGACCAGCAGGTCGATGCTGCGGTCGAAGACATCAAGATCGCGGCCACGCGCCTGGTTGATCAGCAGTTCGCGGTCGAGCACGCGGTTCGGGTGTTCGATAAAGGCCAGCAGCAGGCGGAACTCGGCATTGGACAAGGGCACCACGGTGTCCTCGCCGTCCACCAGTTGCCGCAGCGTGGTATTGAGGCGCCAGTGGCCGAAACGCAGCTCATGGCCGCCCACCGCCGGGGGGCGTTTCACGCCGCCGCCACGGCTGCGGCGCAGTACGGTGTGGATGCGCGCCACCAGTTCGCGCATCTCGAAGGGCTTGGTGACGTAGTCGTCGGCGCCCACTTCCAGCCCGACCACGCGGTCGGCCAGTTCGGTGCGCGCGGTGAGCATGATTACCGGCAAGTCGCCGCGCTCGCGGATTTCGCGGCAAAGCGCCAGGCCGTTTTCGCCGGGCAGGGAGAGGTCGAGCACCACCAGGTCGTAGTCGCGCACGGCCAGCGCGGCGCGCATGGCGGCACCACCCTCCGCGCCATCGGCTTCGATGCCGAAGGTGGCCAGGTACTCGGCCAGCATGGAGCGGATCTGCGGATCGTCGTCGACGATCAGCAAGTGCAAGGGCGTAGCGGGGGAAAGATCCATCGGGTTTCGCAGGAGGCTATTGCGGCGGTTTGCAGCGGAGTTCGCGGCAGGTTTGCGTCGAATCGGGGGGGAACCGGGCTCGGCCGGGCAGCGGCCGCCGCCAGGGATTCACTCTACCAGCCCGGCGTTGCGCCCTGATAGGCGCGTTGTGGCCGCTTTGTATCAGGCACGATACAAAGCCCGCCGCCCGGCGGCCCGCTTTGTACGGCATTGCTTCGGCGCGCTGACCAAGCGCTCAAGCAAACGGGGGCCTGGCTTTTTAAGATGGCATGTCGCCAACCCGCCGCTTTGCACCCGGCAGACCCGCACCGGCGGCCCGGCGCCCCGCTATGCTTGAGCCATCCGCATGGTATCGGCAGCCCGGACCTCTCCCCGCAAGACTTCCACGGAGATTCCCATGACCCAGCCACAAGCCTCGTTACCCCGCTTGTTACCCTCGATCCGTGCCCTGCTATCGCTTGCCGCGCTGTGCGCGGCGTGCGCGCTGGCCTTGCCTGCCCATGCGCTGCAGACCGGCGCGCCGGCCACGGCCGGGCCTGGCCGGCCAGGCCCGGCCGACTCGCTGCGTGACGCGCTGGCACTCACGCCGGCGCAGACAGCCCTCTGGCAAGCCGCCCGCGCCGCCGCGCGCGAGGCGCATGCGCATGCACTGGAACTGCGGGCGCGCTTTATCCGCGAGGAGGGACAGTCCGATGCCACCGGCACGGCCAATGCGCCGGAGCCGTCGCTGCGCGCCCGGGCGGCGCGCGAAGACCACCTGCACGACGCGCTCGACAAGGACCGCCGCGCCGTGCGCGACCGCTGGATCGCCTTTGACGAAAGCCTGGATGCCGGCCAGCGCAAACGCCTGCGCGCCATGCCGGAAGCGGGCCGCTGGCCGGGGCCGGGCGGGATGCCTGGCCTCTTCGCCGGCGGCGCGATGCCCCCGCATGGGCCCGCGCCCATGCCCTGCGCCTTCGGCGCGGACGGCCCGGGCAACGTACCCGGTGCTGCGGGACCTCACCGACAAGGAGCACACGATGCGCAGTAAGCTTGACTCCCCCGGCAGCCGCCGCCGCTTTCTCGGCGGTGTGCTGGGCGGCTCGCTCGGCGCGGGCCTGATCGGGCTGGCGGGCGATACCGCCGCGCAGTCCGCGCCGGCCGCCTGCCTGCTTACGCCGACACTGACCGAGGGCCCTTTCTATATTGACCAGGCGCTGATGCGCAGCGATATCCGCGATGGCCGGCCCGGCCAGTTGCTTCGACTGCGGCTGGTCGTGGTGGATACCGACCGCGGCTGCGCGCCGGTGGCCGGCGCGCTGGCCAGCATCTGGCACTGCGATGCCGGCGGCAGCTATAGCGGCTATGACCAGGCCGGCATGCACGCCGCGCCCACCAGTGCCGCTCGCTTCCTGCGGGGCGTGCAACCCACCGGAGCCGATGGCAGCGCGCAGTTCCTGACGATCTACCCCGGCTGGTACGCGTCGCGCGCGGTGCATATCCATCTGAAGATTCATGTCGGCAAGGAGGAAGTGCTGACCTCCCAGATGTTCTTTGACGAGGCGCTGAACCGCGAAGTGCTTCTCGGCCACCCCGCTTATCGCGCTCGCGGCGCCTCGCCGTACCGGAACAGCCAGGACCCGATTGCCGGCGCGCATCCCGGCCTGGTGCGGGTGCGCCGCTTGCAGGATGCGGCCGGCACGCTGGAGGGCGAGTTCACGATCGGTATCGCGCGAACCTGAGGCAGCCCCCGCTCCTGCCCATCAAAAAAACGCCCCCGGACACTAGAGTACGGAGGCGCGTAACAGGGAAGAAGTCGGGCATCACGGCCCGGCCACCCCGCTCCGAAGGGACGAAGCAGTGCGGCGCCCGGACCAGAACGACAGCCCAGGCACGATCCATGGTAATGAGGCATCAGGCCGGGGTCTTGTCCCGCTTGTAGGGCAATGTATCGGCAGT
Source organism: Cupriavidus sp. 05T313 (assembly GCF_056396665.1). Classification (NCBI taxonomy): domain Bacteria; kingdom Pseudomonadati; phylum Pseudomonadota; class Betaproteobacteria; order Burkholderiales; family Burkholderiaceae; genus Cupriavidus; species Cupriavidus sp. 05T313. The sequence continues at coordinate 77,059 of NZ_JBFTLX010000049.1, forward strand.
GTAGGTTCGGGCTTTGTACGTCCGGCGTCGGCTACGCCGCGGTCTTGCCGGGCGTGCCCAGCAAGGCCTTGAGTCCGGCCAGGCGGTCTTTCGGACTCATGGCCGGGGTCTCGTCCTTGATCTCCGGCGCTTCCTCTAGCTTCATCTCGCCGATAAACCGCGAGGGCTGGCATGAGTAGGTGTCGCGCGCGCGCTTGCGCTTCTTGCACCAGCTGATATGCAGGCTGCGCTGGGCGCGGGTGATGCCCACATACATCAGGCGGCGCTCTTCCTCGATTTTCTCGTCGGTCATGTCCTCGTCTTCGCGGCAGTGCGGCAGGATGCCCTCTTCCACGCCGACCAGGAACACGTGCGGATACTCCAGTCCCTTGGAGGCGTGCAGCGTGGACAGGCGCACGGCGTCGGGATCTTCCTCGCGGCCTTCAAGCATGCTCATCAGCGCCACCGTCTGCGTCAGCTCCAGCAAGTTCTTGCCTTCGTCGCCAAAGCCGTCGGCGGTGTCGAAGCCAGTGGCTTCGCCTTCACCCGTGGCCTCGGGCTTGGTGCCCTTGCGCTTGAGCCAGTCGAGGAATTCCAGCGTGTTGGTCCAGCGCGACTGCGCCTGGCGTTCGTCGAACATGTCGTAGAGGTAGGCTTCGTAGTGGATGCCTTCCATCAGGTCGTCCAGCACTTCGGTGGCGGGGTCGCTGGCCGCGCGCCCGGCCAGCCGCACCATCGCCTCGCAGAACACGCGCAGCGGCTCCATCTGGCGCGGCTGCAGCTTGCCCTCGATGCCGCCCATCATGGCCGCCTCGAACAGCGAGACCTTGGCCTGCCCGGCGAAGGTGCCCAGCACTTCCAGCGTGGTGTTGCCCACGCCACGTTTGGGCGTGGTGATGGCGCGGATGAAGGCGGGATCGTCGTCCGGGTTGGCGATCAGGCGCAGGTAGGCGCAAATGTCCTTGATCTCGGCCTTGTCGAAGAAGCTCTGCCCGCCCGACAGCACATAGGGAATGCGCTCGCGGCGCAAGATCTGCTCGAACAGGCGTGCCTGGTGGTTGCCGCGGTACAGGATGGCGTAGTCGCGGAACTGCGCGCGCCGCTCGAACTTGTGCGCCGACAGGCGGAACACCACGGATTCCGCCTCGTGCTCCTCATCGTTCATCGGGTTGATGGCGATGGGGTCGCCCATGCCGTGCTCGCTCCACAACTTCTTGTCGAACAGCTTGGGATTGTTGGAGATGACCGCGTTGGCCGCTTCCAGGATGCGCACGGTGGAGCGGTAGTTCTGCTCCAGCTTGACCACCTTGAGGTCGGGAAAATCGGTCTGCAGCAACTTCAGGTTGTCCAGCGTGGCGCCGCGCCAGCCATAGATGGCCTGGTCGTCGTCGCCCACCGCCGTAAAGGCCGGGGCGCGCAGGTGCGAGCCGCCGGCGAGTTGCTTGAGCAACTGGTACTGGCAGGCGTTGGTGTCCTGGTATTCGTCCACCAGGAAGTAGCGCAGCCGGTTCTGCCAGCGCAGGCGCACCTCTTCGTTGCGCGCGAACAGCTCGGCCGGCAGGCGGATCAGGTCGTCGAAATCCACTGCCTGGTAGGCATGCAGCGTGGCCACATAGTTGCGGTAGATCAGCGCCGCCTGGTGATCGTCGGGGTTTTCGGCCTGGGCGATGGCCGTCTCGGGATCGACCATGCCGTTCTTCCACAGCGAGATGGTGCTCTGCACGCTGCGGATCAGCTTCTTGTCGGTGCTGGCAAGCTGCTCCTGCACCATGCCGAAGCAATCGTCCGAATCCATGATGGAGAACCGCGGCTTCAGGCCTACGTGCTCCGCCTCGGCGCGCAGGATCTGCACGCCCAGCGAGTGGAAGGTGCTGACGGTGATCTGCTTGATCGGAATCCGCTTGCCCTCGCGCGTGGTCTTGCCTTCCATCAGCTTGGCGATACGCTCCTGCATCTCCTTGGCGGCCTTGTTGGTAAAGGTCACCGCGGCGATGTGCTTGGGCTGGAAGCCCTTGTCCTCGATCAGGTGGGCGATCTTCTGCGTGATCACCCGGGTCTTGCCCGAACCGGCGCCGGCCAGGACCAGGCAGGGGCCATCGAGGTAGCGAACGGCTTCGGATTGGGCAGGATTAAGTCCGTGGGTCATGCGAGGGCTGGTGGTGAGGCTGGGTGGCGGGATGTCCGGCAAGGGCGGGCGCGAGGCTCCGCGCGGCACATGGGCAGCACATGCGCGGCCACGGGTGAAGCCTGCGGCACAGGAAAAGCCATCGGAGCCGCAGATGTTAACGCGGCACCCGCCATTGCTGAATCAATGGTGAGCGTGCCCACCGAAGGGGCGCGCAAGGCCTGGGTCCTGGTTTAGCCGGGGCCGCCTTGTAATCTCTCAGGTATCGAGGACAGAGGGGTCATCCGCCGCAGCGGATTTGGCAGCGCTATTGCGCGCCGAATCCTGCGGCGGATGGCCCTTTTTTCGTTTTCGAACCGAGATTAGCCTTCCCCCGAGGATTCCATGACGCTCCAGGCCACGCCCCTCAACGCTATCCACCGCGCCCTCGGCGCCCGCATGGTCGACTTCGGCGGCTGGGACATGCCGGTCAACTACGGCTCCCAGATCGAGGAACACCACGCCGTGCGCACGGACGCCGGCATGTTCGACGTCTCCCACATGTGCGTGGTCGATCTCAATGGCGAGCATGTGCGTGCCTTCCTGCGCGGCCTGCTGGCCAACAATGTGGACAAGCTGCAAACGCCGGGCAAGGCGCTGTACTCCTGCATGCTCGACGAAAAGGGCGGCGTCATCGACGACCTGATCGTCTACTACTTCGCCGAGGATCACTTCCGCCTGGTGGTGAACGCCGGCACCGCCAACGCAGATATCAAATGGATCGCCGCACGCAACGCGGCCACCAATAGCGGCGTGAGCATCACGCCGCGCCGCCACGACAACGCGCCCGGCGGCGTGGACCCGCTGGCCATCGTCGCGGTGCAGGGCCCGAACGCCCGCGCCAAGGTGTGGAGCGCCTTTCCCTCGACGCAACCCAGCGAATCCCTGAAGCCGTTCAACGCCGTGGTGGTGCAGGATCCGGCGCTCGGCGAAGTCATGGTGGCGCGCACCGGCTATACCGGCGAAGACGGTTTCGAACTGGTGGTACCGGCCGAGAACGTGGCCGGCCTGTGGGAAAAGCTGATCGCCGCCGGCGTGCGCCCGGCCGGCCTGGGCGCGCGCGACACGCTGCGCCTGGAAGCCGGCATGAACCTGTACGGCCAGGACATGGATATCCACACCTCGCCGCTCAATGCGGGCCTGGCCTGGACCGTGGACCTGCAAAGCGAACGCGACTTCACCGGCAAGGCGGCACTGGTCGCCGGTGGCCAGACCCAGCAGTTCGTCGGGCTGATCCTGCGCGAAAAAGGCGGCGTGCTGCGCGCCCACCAGAAGGTGATCACCCCCGCCGGCGACGGCGAGATCACCAGCGGCACCTTCAGCCCCTCGCTGTCCCAATCCATCGCTTTTGCCCGCCTGCCTCGCGACGTTGCCATCGGCGCCGAGGTGCAGGTCGAGATCCGCGACCGCAAACTCGCCGCGACTGTGGTTAAACTGCCGTTTGTGCGTAATGGCAAGGCACTCGTGAGCTGAACGCTCGCACCCGGTCACAGCGCGCCCGCCGGCGGGTACCCATCGATCATCGTGTATCGGAACCTCCGCCCGGCTGGCGCTGAATAACAAATTGAATCTGGAGCAATCCCATGAATTTCCCCGCCGACCTGAAATACACCGAGTCCCATGAATGGGTGCGCGTCGAAGCCGACGGCACGCTGACCATCGGCATCACCGACCACGCGCAGGACGCGCTGGGCGACATCGTCTTCCTGGAACTGCCGGAAGTGGGCAAGTCGGTCGGTGCCGGCGACGCGCTGGCCGTGGTGGAATCGGTCAAGGCCGCGTCCGACATCTACGCCCCGGTGGCCGGCGAAGTGATCGCCGTCAACGATGCCGCCGCCGCCGCGCCCGAGAGCGTCAATGCCGACGCCTTCGACGCCTGGCTGTTCAAGCTCAAGCCGGCCAACAGCGACGACGTGAACGGCCTGATGTCGGCCGACGCCTACAAGGCCAACGTCGGCGCCTGATGCCAGATCGTCATTCCCGCGCCACGGGAATGACGGACAAAGACTGCCGCGACGCGGACCGGGCCGACCACCCGCCGCACCGCTCCCACGAGATTCTTGCCATGAACGCCCCCCTGCCCATGACTGCCGCCCAAGTTGCCCGGCCCACGCTGGCCGAACTGGAGGCGCGCGACGCCTTCGCCTCCCGCCATATCGGCCCCGATGCCGCCGAGCAACAGCACATGCTCAAGGTGCTCGGCTATGACAACCGCGCCGCGCTGATGCTGAACTTCCAGCAGATGGTGACCGACCTGACCGGGCTGGACATCGCCAACGCGTCCATGCTGGACGAAGGCACCGCGGCCGCCGAGGCCATGACCCTGCTGCAGCGCGTCAACAAGCACGCTTCCAATACCTTCTACGTGGCCGACGACGTGCTGCCGCAAACGCTGGAAGTGGTACGTACCCGCGCCCTGCCGCTGGGCATCGAGGTCAAGGTCGGCCCCGCTTCGGAAGCCGCCGGCGCCCATGCCTTCGGGGTACTGCTGCAGTACCCCGGCGTCAATGGCGATGTCGCCGACTACCGCGCCATCGCCGATGCCGTGCACGCCGCCGGCGGCCTGGTGGTGGCTGCCGCCGACCTGCTGGCGCTGACCCTGATCGCCGCGCCCGGCGAATGGGGCGCCGACGTGGCGGTGGGCAACTCGCAGCGCTTTGGCGTGCCGCTCGGTTTCGGCGGCCCGCACGCCGGCTACATGGCGGTCAAGGATGCCTTCAAGCGCTCCATGCCCGGCCGCCTGGTGGGCGTGACCATCGACGCGCAAGGCAACAAGGCCTATCGCCTGGCCCTGCAGACGCGCGAGCAGCATATCCGCCGCGAGAAGGCCACCTCGAACATCTGCACGGCGCAGGTCCTGCTGGCCGTGATGGCCTCGATGTACGCCGTGTACCACGGCCCGCAAGGCCTCAAGCGCATCGCGCAGCGCGTGCACCGCCTGACCGCCACGCTGGCCGGCGGCCTGCAGCAGCTCGGCTATGCGCGCACCAACGCCGACTATTTCGACACGCTGACCCTGGAAACCGGTTTCAACACCGAAGCCCTGCACGCATCGGCAACCGCCCGCGGCATCAACCTGCGCCACGCCGGCGCCACCCGCATCGGTATCTCGCTGGACGAAACCACCTCGCGTGAAGACGTCGTCACCCTGCTGGAAATCTTCGCCCACGGCAAGCCGGTGCCCGATTTCGACGCGCTGGAAGCCGCCGCGCAGGACGCCTACCCGGCCGGCCTGGCGCGCCAGAGCGCCTACCTGACCCATCCGGTGTTCAACACGCATCACGCCGAGCACGAGATGCTGCGCTACCTGCGCATGCTGGCCGGCAAGGACCTGGCGCTGGACCGCACCATGATCCCGCTGGGCTCGTGCACCATGAAGCTCAACGCCACCAGCGAGATGATCCCGGTGACGTGGCCCGAGTTCAGCAAGGTGCACCCGTTCGCGCCGCTGGACCAGACGGTCGGCTACCGCGAGATGATCGACCAGCTCGAAGCCATGCTGTGCGCCGCGACCGGCTACGCCGCGGTGAGCCTGCAGCCCAACGCCGGCTCGCAAGGGGAATACGCCGGCCTGCTGATCATTCACGCCTATCACGCCAGCCGTGGCGAAAGCCATCGCGACATCTGCCTGATCCCCTCCTCCGCCCACGGCACCAACCCGGCCTCGGCGCAGATGGCCGGCATGAAGGTGGTGGTGGTGGCCTGTGACGAGAACGGCAACGTCGACCTGGAAGACCTGGCGAAGAAGGCGGAACAGCACAGCAAGAACCTCGCCGCCATCATGATCACCTACCCGTCCACGCATGGCGTGTTCGAGCAGGGCGTGCAGCAGATCTGCGATATCGTGCACAAGCACGGCGGCCAGGTCTACGTGGACGGCGCCAATATGAACGCCATGGTCGGCACCGCCGCGCCGGGCCAGTTCGGCGGCGACGTGTCCCACCTGAACCTGCACAAGACCTTTTGCATCCCCCACGGCGGCGGCGGCCCGGGCGTTGGCCCGGTGGCGGTCGGCGCGCACCTGGCGGACTTCCTGCCCAACCAGGACAGCGTGGGCTATCGCCGCGACGACCAGGGCATCGGCGGTGTTTCCGCCGCGCCGTTCGGCTCGGCCAGCATCCTGCCAATCTCGTGGATGTACATCGCCATGATGGGCTCGGCCGGCCTGACCGCCGCCACGGAGAACGCCATCCTGGCCGCCAACTACGTGGCCCGCCGCCTGTCCCCGCACTTCCCCGTGCTCTATACCGGCCAGCACGGCCTGGTGGCGCACGAGTGCATCCTGGATCTGCGCCCGCTGCAGAAGAGCACCGGCATCTCCAACGAGGACGTGGCCAAGCGCCTGATGGACTACGGGTTCCACGCCCCGACCATGAGCTTCCCCGTACCGGGCACGCTGATGATCGAGCCGACCGAAAGCGAAGCCCTGCACGAGCTGGACCGCTTTATCGACGCCATGATCGCCATCCGCGCCGAGATCGGCCGTGTGGAGGACGGCAGCTTCGACCGCGAGGACAACCCGCTGAAGAACGCGCCGCACACCGCCGCCGTGATCACCGCCGATGCGTGGGAGCACAAGTACACGCGCCAGGAAGCCGCCTACCCGGTGGCCGCGCTGCGCACGCAGAAGTACTGGCCGCCGGTCGGCCGTGCCGACAACGTGTACGGCGACCGCAACCTGTTCTGCGCGTGTGTGCCGATGAGCGAGTACGCTGAGGAGTAAGCTGGTGGATGCCGGGGTTGCGGCCGTCGCGGCAACCCCGGCACTTCGCCAGCGCGCTATGCTCGGTGTGGATGCGCGGCCACCCGGCCGTGCCCGGCAAACGGAGCACGCATGTGGAATCTCAGCGCCCCATGGTGGGAATTCGTCCTGCGCGGACTGATCGTCTACGGCAGCCTGCTGGTGTTGCTGCGGCTTTCCGGCAAGCGCCAGATCGGCCAGCTCACGCCGTTTGACCTGGTGCTGCTGCTGGTCCTGTCCAACGCGGTGCAGAACGCCATGAACGCGGGAGACAACTCGGTCACCGCCGGCCTGATCCTGGCCGTGACGCTGATCGCGGCCAATCTCGGGCTGGCCTGGCTAAGCTGGCGCAGCCGGCGCTTCGAGGATGTGGTCGAAGGGCGCCCCGAGATACTGATCCACGAAGGCAAGGTGTTTCCCGACGTGATGAAACGCGCCTTCATTACGCGAGACGACCTGCACAAGGCGCTGCGCCATGCCGGCTGCGAGCGCGTGAGCGATGTGCATTTCGCCATCCTCGAAAACGACGGCACCATCAGCGTGATGGCGAAGAAAGACGCCCCACCCACCCCCCAGGACGCTGCCACCTCGCTGTGGCGCGCCCCCGATAACGACATCGGCAACTCGTCGGTCTGAGACCGGCGCGTAGCCAACCAGGAGCCTTGCCGTGGCTGTCAGCGTTTTCGACCTGTTCAAGGTGGGCATCGGCCCCTCCAGTTCCCACACCGTGGGCCCGATGCGCGCGGCCCTGATGTTTGCCCAGGGCCTGGCGCGCGACGGCCTGCTGCCGCAAGTGGCCAGCGTACGCATCGAGCTGTACGGCTCGCTCGGCGCTACCGGGCGCGGCCACGGCACCGACAAGGGTGTGATCCTCGGCCTGCAGGGCGAGGCGCCGGACACCATCGATCCCGACACCATCGAGCTGCGCCTGGCCGCGCTGCGCGCCAGCCGCACGCTATCGCTGCTGGGCACGCACCCCGTGCCCTTTGTCGAGAAGGAACACATCGTCTTCTACCGCCGCGAGGCCATGGCCGAGCATCCCAACGGCATGAAATTCCATGCCTTCAATGCCGGCGGCGAGCCCATCCGCGAGGGGCGCTACCTGTCGGTGGGCGGCGGCTTCGTCATCACCGCCGGCGCGGCCAACACGCAGATCCTGGAAGCTGACCAGCAACTGCCGTACCCCTTCCGCAGCGGGCGCGCCATGCTGGAAATGGCGGCCGCCAGCAAGAAGAGCATCGCGCGGATGATGATGGAGAACGAGTGCGTGTGGCGCAGCGAGGCCGAGGTCAACGCCGGCCTGCTGCAGATCTGGGCCGTGATGCAGGCCTGTGTGGCACGCGGCTGCCGTACCGACGGCGAGCTGCCGGGACCGTTCAAGGTCAAGCGCCGCGCCCCCGAACTGTTCCGCAACCTCACCGAGCACGCCGAGCGCGCGCTGGCCGATCCGCTCTCGGTCATGGACTGGGTCAACCTGTACGCGATCGCCGTCAATGAGGAAAATGCAGCCGGCGGCCGGGTGGTCACCGCGCCAACCAACGGCGCGGCCGGCATCATCCCGGCCGTCCGAGATCGGCATGGAACACAACCTTGGCCTGACCTGCGACCCGGTTGGCGGGCTGGTGCAGATTCCCTGCATCGAACGCAATGCCATGGCGTCGGTGAAAGCCGTCAACGCCGCGCGCATGGCGTTGCGCGGCGACGGCATGCATTACGTGTCGCTGGATTCGGTCATCAAGACCATGCGCGAGACCGGCGCCGACATGAAGACCAAGTACAAGGAAACGGCGCGCGGCGGGCTGGCGGTGAATATCGTGGAGTGCTGAGCCCGCTTCCCGTTCCTTCTTCCACTGCCACGCTTTCTGCTACGCTTGCCGGGCATCCACCCACTTCACCCACTTGGAGTCCGGCATGGTCAGAATCAGTTTTCTCTACCCGCACAGCAAGGGCGGCAAGTTCGACATGGACTACTACCTGCAGCGGCACATGCCGCGCGCCATCGAACTGTTCAGCGCGCAACCCGGCTACCGGGGCGTGGCGGTGGAGCGCGGGCTGGGCGGCGGTGCGCCGGGCTCGGATCCGGCCTACACGGTGATGTGCCATTTCCTGTTCGAATCGGTGCAGGACTTCGTTGCCGCCGCAAAGGCCGCCGGCACCGAGCTGCAGCTCGACATCCCCAACTACACCGATGCGGTGCCGGTGGTGCAGATCAGCGAAGTGGTGTCCGTCGCTTGACGCGATTGCCGCCCCAGCCGCAGCAGCCCACCCAACTTATCCACAACCGTTTCGTCCACCCCAGGCCCGGCCTGCCCGGCAGATGGCTGGCCCGGCTGGTGTCCTCGCCGCGCTTGCTGGCGGCTTCGCTGGCTGCTTCGACTCCTGGGAATCCGTGGTCGCCTTCCTGTGCCTGCAGGACAGTGCGATCTCGCACGTAGAGGATGCCGGCCGCATCGCCCACGCCGGTATCGACCTGCCGATCGATCTCGCCGCCGTGCAGCCGCTGGAAGCGGTCATTGGCGAGTGCGATCTGCCGATGCTGCGCGAGCTCGGCGTGCCGCCCGGCGAGTGCGCGCAGCCGTTCTGCTTCCTGGTGCCGGCGGTGCCCTTCCGCGTGCTGTGGGAGCGGCTGCTGTGAGGCCATGAAGCCACGCGCGGATAGCCATGAATCCGTGCGGTAGCGCTATCATGTCCGTTCCCACTCAGGCGGTGCAGCCATGCAGACCTTCCATCAGCTGTTCGACGAAACCTCCTCCACCTTCACCTACCTGCTGATCGACGCCGCCACACGGGAGGCGCTACTGATCGATCCGGTGGATCACCAGCTAGACCGCGACCTGGCGCTGCTGCAGGCCAGCGGCGCCACGCTGGCGTGGGTGGTCGAGACCCATGCCCACGCCGACCACATCACCTCCGCGGGCCATGTTGCGCTGCAAACCGGCGCGCACACCGCCGCGCCCTCGGGCTGCGATATCCAGCCCGCGCAGAAGCAGCTGATCGACGGCGACACGCTGCGGTTCGGCACGCAGACGCTGCGCGCCATCCACACGCCCGGGCACACCGCCGGCAGCATGAGTTACCTGTGGGAAGAGCCCACCCCCGCCGGCGTGGTGCGCCGCATCTTCACCGGCGACGCGCTGCTGATCGACGGCTGCGGCCGCACCGATTTCCAGTCCGGCGATGCCGGCACGCTATACGACAGCCTCACGCAGAAACTCTTCGCGCTGCCCGACGACACCGTGGTCTATCCCGCCCACGACTACAAGGGCCGCACCGAATCCACCATCGGCCAGGAGCGCGCGCACAACAGCCGCGTGGCCGGCCGCACGCGTACCCAGTTCATCGAGATGATGGCGCAGCTGAACCTGCCGAAGCCCAAGCTGATCGACGTGGCCGTGCCCGCGAACCAGCGGCTTGGCTTGCGCGATGGGGAGCAGGTCCCGCACGGGGCATAGGCGGGCGCCGCCGAAAGCGCATTGGCCACGGCAAGATAATGCAGACAGGAGAGACAGGACATGGCCCAGTACACCGCAGAAATCCTATGGCTACGTGGAGAACAGGATTTCCTCGGCAACCGCTACAGCCGGAAACACACGCTGCGATTCGATGGCGGCATCGAGGTGCCGGGTTCGTCGTCGCCGCATGTCGTGCCGCTGCCCATGTCGGAGGCCGCGGCGATCGATCCTGAAGAGGCCTTCGTCTCCGCACTGTCCAGTTGCCACATGCTGTGGTTCCTGTCCATCGCCGCCAAGCACAAGTTCTGCGTGGACCGCTACTTTGATGCGGCAGTCGGGACCATGGCGAAGAACGCGGAAGGCAGGATGGCCATCACGGTGGTCACGCTAAGACCCGAAGTCACCTTCTCCGGGGAGCGGCGACCGAGCCGCGATGAAATCGCCCACCTGCATCACACGGCGCACGATGCGTGCTTCATTGCGAACTCGGTCAAGTCGGAGGTGCGCTGCGAGCCGGTGTACGTGGGCGCGCAGGCCTGATATCGCGGCGCCAGCGCAGGAACGGCGCGCGACAGGGGCAATGGGATGCGACTGCCACGCCAGGTGGCAGCGGTTGAGGATCGGCGTCGGCTTCCGGCCTCGCGGTGCGGACCGGGCTAGTCCCAGATGCAGCGGACCGCCGCCGCGGCGATCACCGGCACGGAAAGGACCAGCGGAATCGCGAAGTAAGGCACCTCGAAATTCACGACATGTTCATAGATGAGCCAGCCGATGCCGATGGCTAGCGTGACCAGTCCGACAATCGCAGCGAGAGCGTTCACGGCCCGGTCCGAAGGACGTCCGCGCGTCCGTTCTGCTTTGGTGGAAAGCGCTTTCATCGTAGCTCCGAAGGTTGTCGTCACGGGCATCTGATGCGTTAATTCTAGTCCTGCTCCGCCGGTTTGCGCGGGTTGCCTGCACGTGGTAACCGTAGCGCGCTCAGGTCGCCCAGCTATCGCAAGTCTGCCGCACCGTTTCGCGCAGACTCCGCGTGCTGGCGTCGATCTGGCGCACGCGCTCGGCATCGCCGTTGCGGCTTTGCGCCAGCGCGCGGATATTGGCCAGCGCATCGAGCGATCCCAGCGCTTCGGCATGGGGGACCAGCGCATCGCAGATCGAGATGATGTGATCCGCGATCGGCATGCGCGTGAGCTCGTTGGGATGCACATACTCGCCTTCCAGCCCGAAGCGGCAAGCCTGGAAGCGGTTGAAAGTGTAGACGAGGTAGTCGTCTTCCTGCGGCATGAAGGGGCGCGAGAGGAGCAGGTAGCGCGCAAGCGCCTGGATGTAGGCGGCGATATCGCAAGCACGGCCCACCGTGAGCGGCGTGTCCATCACGCGGACCTCGATGGTGCCGAACTCGGGCTTGGGACGGATATCCCAGTAGAAGTCCTTCATGCTCTCGATCACGCCGGTCTTGCGCATCTTCTCGAAGTAGGCGGTGAACGCATCCCAGGTGAGCAGGTGCGGCGCGCGCCCGCTCATGGGGAAGGCCGCGACCGAGTTCAGCCGCGCCGAGGCGAACCCGGTGTCCACGCCCTGCACATAAGGCGACGAGGCGGCCAGCGCGATGAAGTGCGGCACGTAGCGGCCGATGGCATGGAGCAGGAACAGCGAGTCGTCGGCGCTCGGGCAGCCGATATGCACGTGCTGGCCGAACACCGTGAACTGCTTGGCCAGGTAGCCATAGAGTTCGGAGATGTACTGGTAGCGCGGCGAATCGGAGATGGTGCGGTCGGCCCACTGCTGGAAGGGATGGGTGCCGCCGCCGCAGATGCCTAGGTTGAGCGAACGCGAGGCATCCACCATCAGGTCGCGCATGGTGCCGAGTTCGTCCAGCGCCTGTGCATAACTCGTGCAGATGCCGGTGCTGATCTCGATCATCGAGGGGCTGATCTCAGGCTTGATGTCGCCGGCATGCTGCGCGCCTTTCAGCGCACGCAGCAGGTCCGGCGCGAACGGCGCCAGGTCATAGTCGTGACGATTGACGAGTTGCAGCTCCAGTTCCACGCCGAAAGTCAGCGCTTCGGAGTGCTTGAACGGTTCGAGTGACATCAGCGCCCTCCTCCATTGCTTCTGACCTCGCCCGCAAAGCGAAGTGCCCAGGCCGCCATCGTGGGCCCCATCAATTGTTCGATCGCCAGCGTGCACAGGATAATGGCCGCCAGCGGCTCGCCGGTGTTCGGATACAGCAGCGCGACATCGCTCATCAACAGGTACGCCAGACCCGACATGGGCGCCAGCGCGAGACCGAGCGCCACGCACTGCTTCAGGCTCAGGCCCGAGAAGGAGCCCAGCGAGACCACGCCCACCAGCTTGGCGAAGTGGCGCAGCAGTACCAGCACACAGGCGGCGCCGCCGCCGATGGCCCAGTCGTGCGCGGTCAGCGGCAGGCCGAGCGACACCACCATCACGATGATCAACAGGCTGCCCGCGCTGCCGAAATGCGCCGGCCACACGCGCGGCTGGCTGTCCTGGTGCTTGAAGACGACGCCGGCCAGCATCAGCGTGAGCGGCATGGAAAGCTTGAGTACGCGCGTGAGCGCCAGCGTGAGCAGCACCAGTCCCACCAGCACCAGGAAGCTGTAGTGATCGTCCGAGGCCATGCGTGCGTAGATGCCGTGCCCGAGCTTGCCGACGATCCAGGCCAGCAGGCAGGATCCCACCAGCAGGTAGAGCGGATGCAGCAGCGCGGCGCCGAGATTGCCGTATTCGGAATGCAGCCAGCCCGTGGCCAACTGGACGATGGTGGCGGCGTAGATGCTGTTCAGGGCCGCCATGGCGAGCAGCCGTTCAGTCACCTGCCCTTCCGCGCGCAGTTCATTCTTGAGTTGCAGCACGATGGTCGGCGAAGTGCTGACGGCGATACCGCCGGCCAGGATGGCCACGGCCGGGCTCACGCCGATCCATTGCAGCACGGTGGCCACCAGGCCCCAGGTCAGCAGGCTTTCAAAGGCACTGGTGAAGAGCAGCCAGCGGTTAGCCCGCAGCCAGGTGAGCGAGAGCCGGTGCCCCAGTTCGAACAGCGCCAGCGCCAGCGCCATATCGATCAGGACGCGGCTCTGCGCGATCATGTCTTCGTCCACGATGCCGCGGCCAAGCATGCCGGCCAGCAGGCCCGCGGCGGCATAGCCGACGATCCGGGGCAGCCGCAGGTACGTGCGGCATATCTCTCCCGCCAGGCCGGCGCCCACCAGCGCCAGCCCGACCCAGAAAAGCCCGCCCGGTACCAGGGGCAGGCTTGGAAACAATTGGCTTAGTCCATTCATGGGCTACATGGTAACGGAGGCGCACGAAAATCCCTGTCGGATTTTGTCCGACAGAGAATGGAATTTGCAGGCAACGTGATGCGTTCAGGCGTAAAAAAACGCCATCTTACCGGGATGGCGTTTTTTTTTGCATCAGGGTCGGAGCGCTTCCGTACAGACGCTACACGCCCCAGAACTTCCATGCCGGCCGGGTCGCGCGCAAGCTGGCTTCCACGCGAGCGTACAGTGTGCGCGATTTGCCCTGCGCGGCGCCACCCGCGCGGGCCTTCTCGAAATAGCCCAGCGCGGTCTCGCGTTGCTCCAGCCCGAGCGCGGCCTCGACGGCACCGAGATAAGCATCGCCTTCCCAGCCGTCGCGCGCGGCAAAGGCCGCCTGGAAATCCGTCAGCGCCTCGGCGTACTGCTTCTCGCCGGTGCGGATCAGGGCACGCTGCAAACGCGGGAAAGCCTGGTCACGGGGGTCGTCGGCAGTCAGCCCGATGGCTTGCTCGAACAGCGGCAGTGCACGGTCGGGGGCGCCAAGGTCACGCCAGATCATGCCGAACTCGTTGCACAGCCACGCGTCCTCGATCAGCAGCGCGCGGCGTTGCAAAGCCTCGATCTCGGCCAGCGCATCGGTACGGTCATGCTGGTCCATGCCGCCCGTGGCATTGCGCAGCAGCCCGGCGAAGTGGGCGCGGGCGTGCGCCAGCGCGTGCGCGGCCTGGCTGCGCTCTTCCACTGGCAGGGCATCGGCGCGGGCATCCATATGCGCCAGCGCATCGCGGGCTGCCGAAGTCACTTCCGCACCGCCGATCGCCTTCCAGGTGCTCATCAGCCGGCTGAAGATCCAGCCCACATTGGCGGGATCGCGCTCCAGCGGGTAGCGATTGAGGACATCGCCCGCCACTTCCACGGCTTTCTGGTGCTGGCCGGCGGCCTCCAGGCATTCGAGCAGGTCGATCCAGTGCTCGATGAATTCGCTGACCGCGATGCCCTTCTCGTGCAGGGCGATGCGCTCGGCGAGGTTGGCGGCACCTTCCAGCCGGGTGGCCAGGTTGTGGCACAGCATCGAATAGATATGCGGGTCGGCGTCGTCGTAGCCGCCCTCGCCGCTGGCAAAGTACGACTCGAAGCGCGCCACGCCCAGGCGATACGCCTTGATCAGGTGCGGCGTCAGCGCGGCCTCGGCGGCCGGCACGGCATCCATGAACTCGGCCAGCGCCACGCCGGCGTTGTAGTAGCCGGTCGCGTCGGTGGCGTTCTCCACGAAAGCGAAGCGCAGCCACGGCTCGGCTTCACCGGACTGGTGGCGCCATTCCAGTTCGCGCACCTGCGCCTTCGGGTCCGGCGCCTGGCGCTGGTAGGTGGCGAAGTCGTCCCAGGCGCCGTCCAGCTCGCCGGCCCGGTAGCGCAGCGGGGCACGGATGCGGCGGGCTTGCGGATGGTCCGGCTGGCTGGCCAGCACGATCCCCGCCTGTTCGGCGGCCAGGGCGTCGCCCGCGGCTTCGTCGAGTTCGAGCAGTTCGGGGTTGTCCAGGCCGATCCGTGCCAGGCACAGGCGCAGCATCGGCTCGGCCTGCTCGCCGGCGGCGTTCACGTGGGCCACTGCCTGGCCCAGAATGTCAGCGGCGCCCAGGTCGGGGGCGCGGTACAGCAAGTCGTACCAATAAGCGCCAGCCCGGGCGAAATCCCCCAACCGGTAGTGCACCAGGCCCGCATGCAGGCGCGCGCTCCACTCCCCCGAGGACAAGCCGTTGCGCAGCGCCGCTTCTTCCAGCCAGGGCAGCGCCTCCTGAGGGCGGTCCATCCCCAGCAGCAGCATGCCGTAGCGATGCGCGATCACGCCGCGCGAGGACCAGCGGTGCGCCGGATGCAGCGGCAGACCGGGCAGCTTCGCCAGCGCGGCGTCGAGCACGGCGAAAGCCTGCTGCGCGTCGCCGCGGTCATAGTGCAGGCGTGCCCGCAGGCAATCGAAATCCACCACTTGCGGCTGCGCCTGCGAGAGCTGGTCGAGGATGACCAGCGCTTCATCGTAGCGCTCGGCGTTGGCTAACTCGATGGCGTGGTCGTAGCTGACTTCCTGCACGGACACGGACTGCTCCTTCTGGGTGGATGTGCGAGTGCGGGATTATGCGCCATCGCGGCCCCCTCCCGCACGTGAGAAAAAGGGGGGAGATTCCCGTCGCAAGCACGATACTGGTCAGCGGCGTCGCCCCGATGTACGCAGAAACGGCAACGCCACCCAAAGGTGGCGTTGCCGTTTCGCCACTGGGCGCGAGCCCAGGCCGGGTGGCTTACTTGCCGCCAACCGTCTCCAGCACGGTCCACTTGCCGCCAACCACCTTGTAGACGGTGATACCGCCGTCCTTCAGGTCGCCACGCGCGTCGTAGGCCAGTGTCTTGGTGGTCACGCCTTGCATGTTGGTGGCCGCCAGCACCGGCAGGTAGCGCGCCGGATCGGCCGAACCGGCCTTGATCATGGCGGTCATCATGGCCGTGGCGCCGTCATAGGCGTACGGCGAGTAGGTCTGCACCTTGCCGCCGAAGCGCTTCTCGTACTTCTTCTCGTAGGTGGCGCCACCGGGCATCTGCTCCAGCGGCAGGCCGGCCAGCGATACTACCGTGCCCTCGGCGGCAGGGCCGGCCAGCTTCAGGAAGTTGTCGGTCTTCGACATTTCGCCCGATACCACCGGCGACTTCATGCCGAGCTCCTTGACCTGCTTGGCCATCGGCGCGGATTGCGTTTCCGCGCCGCCGAAGAAGATCACGTCCGGGTTGCTGCGCTTGATATTGGTCAGCACGGCCTTGAAGTCCACCGCCTTGTCGTTGGTGAACTCGCGGCGCACGATCTTGCCGCCTGCAGCCTTGGCCGCCTTCTCGAACTCGTCGGCAAGGCCCTGGCCGTAGGCGGTGCGGTCGTCGACGATGGCGATGTTCTTGGCGCCCAGCTTCTTCACCACGAAAGCACCGATCACCGAACCCTGCTGGGTGTCGGAGGTCATCATGCGGAAGGTGGTCTTGAAGCCCTGGCGGGTGTACTCGGGCGCGGTGGCCATGGCGATCTGGGGAATGCCGGCGCGGTTGTAGACCATCGAAGCCGGGATGCTGGTGCCCGAGTTGAAGTGGCCCAGCATGCCCTGGACACCGTTGTCCACCAGCTTTTGCGCCACGACCGAGCCGGTCTTGGGGTCGGCCGCGTCGTCTTCGGAGAGCAGTACGAACTTGACGTCCTTGCCGCCGATCTTGGGCTTGGTGGCGTTCATTTCCTCAATGGCGAGGACGATGCCGTTTTGCATGTCCTTGCCGTATTGCGCCTGGCCGCCGGTCATCGGCGCGGCAAAACCCAGCTTGATTTCCTGCGCCTGGGCGAAGGCGGCCGAGGTGGCGCACAGGCCTGCAACGGTCAGGGCAACGGTCAGGGCCGTCTTGTGGAAAGTCGAGTTCATCAGTTCTCCTTGGTGGCTTTTGGATAGCCTTGCTGCGCTTTTGGACGCGTCCGGGTGTGGCGCGAAACGCTCCCCGATTTTTCAAATACGCGAGGTCTGCGGGATCGCCGCTGCCTCGCGTCGCTTCGATCGACGGCCGGCCGGTCAGCCGATCGTCATCAAACTGGCATTGCCGCCCGCCGCCGCCGTGTTGACGGACAGCGAACGCTCGATCAACAAACGCTCGATGGCCACATTCGGTTCACCGTGAGCCAGGCCTTGCACCGAAATGATCGGACCCTGACGCGTGGCCAGTTTCTCGCACACGGTGCGCAACTGGTCGGAATCGCCGTGGTGCAACACCGCATCGAAATTCGTGTCGCCGGCAGCCCAGTCGGGCACCAGGCGGACGCGCGATTGTACTGCCTTGGGCAGCCGTGCAAACAGCGCCCGCGCCATGGGGCTTTCGGGCCATACTGCCTGGCTGCCGGCGGCCAGCACCGCTGCCAGCTGGGTGGCCAGGTCGGCCTCCTGCTGGGCCAGGCACAGCACGGCCGCGCGCGGCAGCAGCGTATAGGTGTTGCGTTCGCCGGTCGGGCCGGGCAACGTGACCGACAGGCCGGCTGCCGAGGCGGCCGCAAAGCGTTCGCACACCGTCGCCAGTTCGGGGAGTGCCGCGCTCTCGTGCTGGGCCCATTCCTTGAGCGTAGCCAGTGCATCGGCCAGCGCGCGGCGCACCGGGCTGGTTGCATCGGCGCCGCCGAGCGTATCGGAGGCGCGCACCACGCGGGCCACGGCGTCCTGCGGGCAGACCGATAGCAGGCGGTGCAGGTAGAGCGGGCCGCCGGCCTTGGGACCGGTGCCGGACAGGCCTTCGCCGCCAAAGGGCTGCACGCCGACCACCGCGCCGACGATATTGCGGTTGACGTAGAGATTGCCCACCTCCGCCCGCTCCACGATGTGTTCAATGGTCTCGTCGATACGGGTATGGATGCCCATGGTCAGGCCGTAGCCGGTGCCGTTGATCTGATCAAGCAAGGTGTCGAGCCCGGTGCGCGGATAGCGCACCACGTGCAGCACGGGGCCGAAGACTTCGCGCTGCAACTCCTCGATGCTGTCGAGTTCGATCAGCGTCGGCGACACAAAGGTGCCGTTGCGGCAGGCGGCGCTGGCCGCGCCGTTCGGATCGGCCTGGTGGACGCGGCGGCCCTTGGCGCGCATGGCGTCGATATGGCGCACGATATTGTTGCGCGCTTCCTCGTCGATGACCGGTCCGACGTCGGTCGACAGCCGGTCCGGGTTGCCCATGGTGAGTTCGTCCATGGCGCCCTTGAGCATCTCCAGCACGCGGTCGGCCACTTCTTCCTGCAGGCACAGCACGCGCAGCGCGGAGCAGCGCTGGCCGGCGGAGTCAAAAGCGGAATTCACCACATCGCCCACCACCTGTTCCGCCAGCGCGGAAGAATCGACGATCATCGCGTTCTGGCCACCGGTCTCGGCGATCAGCGGCACCGGGCGGCCGGCGGCGTCCAGCCGGCCGGCCACGCTGCGTTGCAGCAGGCGCGCCACTTCGGTGGAGCCGGTGAACATCACGCCCTTGACGCGGGCGTCGCCCACCAGCGCGGCGCCCACGGTCTCGCCACGGCCCGGCAGCAACTGCACCGCGCCGGCCGGCACGCCGGCTTCGCGCAGCAGGCGCACGGCCTGGGCAGCGATCAGCGGGGTCTGCTCGGCGGGCTTGGCCAGCACCGTATTGCCGGCGGCCAGCGCGGCAGCGACCTGGCCGGTAAAGATGGCGAGCGGGAAATTCCACGGGCTGATACAGACCACCGGCCCCAGCGGGCGGTGGGTATCGCTGGAGAAGGTCTCGCGTACCTGCGCGGCGTAGTAGCGCAGGAAGTCCACGGCCTCGCGCACTTCGGCGATGGCGTTGGAGAAGGTCTTGCCGGCCTCGCGCATGATGATGCCCATCAGGGACTGCATCTGCGCTTCCATCAGTTCCGCCGCGCGTTCGAGCGCGACCGCACGGACGTCCGCCGGGGTCGCCTGCCAGATCGGCGCGGCATTGACGGCGGCCTGCAGCGCGGCTTCCACCTCGGCCATGCTGGCTTCGGTGACATGGCCGACCACGTCACGCAGGTCGGACGGATTGCGCACAGGAGCGGGCTGGCCGGCGTCCGCGCCGGCAGCGGCTTCCACGCCCAGCAGCGGCACGGCACTGACGGCCTCGCTGGTACCGGCCAGCAGCGCCGAGGACAGCGAGGCAAGGCGATGTTCGTTGGAAAGGTCGATACCGGCGGAGTTGGGCCGCGATTCGCCATAAAGGCTGCGCGGCTGCGGGATACGCGGATGCGGCAGACCAAGCGCGCCTTCGTCGGCGTGCATGCGCTCGACCACGGTGACCGGATCGGCCACCAGTTCGTCCAGCGAGATGGTGTCGTCGGCGATGCGGTTCACGAAGGACGTGTTGGCGCCGTTTTCCAGCAGGCGGCGCACCAGGTAGGCAAGCAGCGTCTCGTGCGTGCCTACCGGCGCGTAGATGCGGCATGGACGGTTGAACTTGCCGTCGGCCAGCGGGCCGACCACCTGGTCGTACAGCGGCTCGCCCATGCCGTGCAGGCACTGGAACTCGTACTGGCCGGGATAGTAATTGTGGCCGGCGATCTGGTAGATGGCCGCCAGCGTGTGGGCGTTATGGGTGGCGAACTGCGGGTAGATGGCGTCCGGCACCGACAGCAGCTTGCGCGCGCAGGCCACGTAGGACACGTCGGTATAGACCTTGCGGGTATAGACCGGATAACCCTCCAGCCCGTCCACCTGGGCGCGCTTGATCTCGCTGTCCCAGTACGCGCCCTTGACCAGACGGATCATCAGGCGGTGGCGGCTGCGGCGTGCCAGGTCGATCAGGTAGTCGATCACGAAGGGGCAGCGCTTCTGGTAGCCCTGCACCACGAAGCCGATGCCGTTCCAGCCAGCCAGCTCGGGCTCGAAGCACAGACGCTCCAGCAGGTCGAGCGAGATTTCCAGGCGGTCGGCTTCCTCGGCGTCGATATTGATGCCGATGTCGTACTGCCGGGCCAGCAGGGTCAGGGACTTGAGGCGGCCATACAGTTCGCTGACCACGCGCTCGTGCTGCGCGCGGCTGTAGCGTGGATGCAAGGCCGAAAGCTTGATCGAGATGCCGGGGCCTTCATAGATGCCGCGCCCGCGCGAGGCCTGGCCGATGGCGTTGATGGCCTGCTCGTAGGAGGCCAGGTAGCGCTGCGCGTCGGCCTCGGTCATGGCCGCCTCGCCCAGCATGTCGTAGGAGTAGCGGAAGCCCTCGGCCTCGTACTTGCGTGCGTTGGCGAGCGCCTCGGAAATGGTCTCACCGGTGACGAACTGCTCGCCCATCAGGCGCATCGCCATGTCCACGCCCTTGCGGATCAGCGGCTCGCCGCCCTTTCCGATGATGCGGGTGAGCGCCTTGGACAGACCGGCCTCGGTATGGGTGGCCACCAGCTTGCCGGTGAACAGCAGGCCCCAGGTCGCGGCGTTGACGAATACGGACGGGCTCTGGCCCAGGTGCGACTGCCAGTTGGCGCCGCTGATCTTGTCGCGGATCAGCGCGTCGCGGGTGGCCTTGTCGGGAATACGCAGCAGCGCTTCGGCCAGGCACATCAGCGCCACGCCTTCCTGGGAAGACAGCGAGAACTCCTGGATCAGACCCTGTACCAGCCCTTCCCGGCCCGTGCCGACCTTGCGTTCGCGCAGCCGCGTGGCCAGGGTCCGGGCCATGGCCAGGGCGGCTTCGGCCTGTTGGTGCGGCAGGCGGGCCTGTTCCAGCAGCACCGGCACGCACTCGGGTTCCGGGCGGCGGTAAGCAGCGGTGATGGCGGCACGCAGCACCGACTGCGGCTGCACGCTCTGGGCAAACTCCAGGAAGGGTTGCACCGCGCCTTCGCCGGTCCCCGCGTCGAAGCCGTCGGCGCCATCCGCCGCACCCTCGCCCCCCATGCCCGCGGCACTGGTCTCATGCGGGACGTTGCCTCGCTCGACCTGCTCCAGATACGTAAATATTGCCTGCTTGATCAGCCAGTGCGGCGTGCGGTCGATTGACTGGGCAACGCGCTTGAGGCGCTCGCGGGAGGCGTCGTCGAGTTTGACGCCAAGGGTGGTGGTGGCCATGCGCTTGATTCTCCGTAAGACGCGAACGCTGGTTCCCGATACCGCGAGGAAACCTGCAGATGGCGCGATCATACTCTGGGGCAAACCAAAGGTGCAACTAGGTACAACCACCCATGCCAATCCAAAAATGTGGGTTGCACCGTACCTGGCGCTGCGCTGGCCTCAGCGCGTTCCGGAACGGATTCAAATTCGCAGCGGATCGATCTCCAGTTGCCAGCGCACGCCCTTGGCATCGGCCATTGCATCACCAAAAGTTTGCACCCACTCGCTGATAAACCGCTGCAGCGCAAGGCGTGATGTGCTCTCTACCAGCATCTGCGCACGCTCCCGGTTGAATACGCGCACCATCGACATCGGCACCGGGTCATGGAGTTGCACCTCCGGCGCCATGGGGCATGCATCTGCGCGGTTGCGCGCGCTTTGCAGGAAAGCCAGCGCGCGTTCCAGCTGGGCATGCTCGGCCGTGACCAGCACCTGGTAAGCAAACGGGGGCAACCCGGCCTGCCGGCGCTCGCGCAACTGCGTGGCCGCGAATCCATCATAGTCATGGCGTACCAATGCCTGCAATGCCGATGCGTCGGGATAGCGTGTCTGGATCAGTACTTCGCCAGCCAGCCCTGCCCGTCCGGCGCGGCCGGCCACCTGCATCAGCGAGGCGAACAAGTGCTCGGCGGCGCGGAAATCATGGCTGAACATGGCGGCGTCGGGATGGACGATGCCGACCAGCGTCACACGCTGGAAATCGTGTCCCTTGGCCACCATCTGGGTGCCGACCAGGATGTCGACCTCGCCCGCGTGCACTTCGTCGAACATGGCCTGGGCGCTGCCCTTGCGGCGCGTGGAATCGGCGTCGATGCGGGCAATGCGCGCTTGCGGGAAACGCGCGGCCAGGGCCTCCTCGATGCGCTGGGTGCCCCGCCCAAGCGGCGCGACGTCCACGTTGCCGCAGTCCGGGCAGTGATGCGGCACCGGTGATTCCAGCCCGCAGTGATGGCAGCGCAGGCGGCGCTCCGGCCGGTGCAGCACCAGGTAGGCCGAGCAGCGCGGGCAGCCGGAAAGCCAGCCACAGCTGTCGCAGGCCAGCACCGGCGCATAGCCGCGCCGGTTGAGAAAAAGCAGGCTCTGCTCGCCACGCTTCAGGCGAGCCTCGATGGCGTTGAGCAAAGGCACCGACAGGCCTTCGTAGAGCGCGCGCTGGCGCTGGCGCTCCTGGTTGATATCGATCAGGCGCACTGTCGGCAGCGTGGCGTCGGTCTGGGCGCGCTCGCGCAGCACCAGCTTGCGGTAGGTGCCCTGCTCGGCGCGCCACCAGGACTCCATCGACGGTGTGGCCGAGCCCAGTACCACCGCGGCGCCAAGCTGCTTGGCGCGCCATACCGCGAGGTCGCGGGCCGAGTAGCGCAGGCCTTCCTGCTGCTTGTAGGAGGTATCGTGCTCCTCGTCGACCACGATCAGCGCCAGGTGCGGCAACGAAGCCATGACCGCCAGGCGCGTGCCCAGCACGATGCGGGCCTCGCCGCGGTGCGCGGCCAGCCATTGCAGGGTGCGCTCCTGGTCGGCCAGGCCGCTGTGCAGCACCGCCAGCGGCAGATGCGGGAAACGCGCGGCAATGCGGCCCTGCAACTGCGGGGTGAGGTTGATTTCGGGCACCAGCATCAGTACCTGCGCCTGCGCATCCCGCGCCAGCACTTCGGCCATGGCGTGCAGGTACACCTCGGTCTTGCCGCTGCCGGTCACGCCGTGGAGCAGGAAAGGTGAGAATCCCGTGGCCTGCACGATCGCTTCCACAGCCACGCGCTGCTCGTCGTGCAGCGGCGGCGCGGCGGACGGCTCGCTTGCCGCAGGCGTGCCCAGCAAAGGCCGGTCGGCACGCTCGGAGGTCACCCAGCCGGCCCCGGCCCACTCCGCCAGGCGCGACGGGGCGGCGCTGCACAGCGCACGCGCCTCGGCAGCGGATACCGCCGGCCCGTCCTCCGCGGCGGCTACCAGCGCCTGTGCCAGCGCCAGCACGGTACGCGCACGCGCCGGCACCGCCGCCAGCAGGGCCGCGCCTTGCCCCGGGACTACGCGGTAATGCTCGCTGCGGGCACGCAGGGCCAGCCGCGCCCAGCCGTCGGCTTCGCGCAGCGCCGGAGGCAGCGCAGGCAACATGACTTCGCCCAGGCAGCGGTGATAGTAGCGGGCGGCAAACGCCGCCAGGGCGACCCAGTGCGCGCCGAGCGGCGGCAGCCAGTCCAGGTGCTGGGCGACGGGACGCAGGCGCTCGGCAGGTACGTCCGAGTGCGCCGAACGCGATACCGCCACGCCCACCAGCATGCGGCGGCCAAACGGCACGGCCACCAGATCGCCTGGCTGTACTTCGGGACCGGCAAGGTAGTCGAAAACGTCGTCGGCCGGTGTATCGAGCGCCACCTGCACCACGGCGAGCGGGGCACCATCCCTGCCCGCAACGCTTGCCGGTGCCGCTGCCGACCCGGCTTCCCCGGGGATCGCCGGGGACATCACACTGCGCCTCCCGACCCGGACACGGAGCGCAGCAGCAGGTACGTTCCACAATGGGGCAAAGAGGCCCGAAGCGTGTGCAGACCGGCGCCAGGCCGCATTTCGGCCAAATTAAGTGTGCGGCGCAACATCAACTTAAAGTAACGCTTCAAATGTGCCCCTAAGTCGATGATAGATGGCTGGTTTTCCCGGCCTCGGGCACCGCCTGTGGATAACTTTGTTGAAAACTCGCCCGGAGTTCCCGCAAACGCCCGTAAAACAAGGCTCCCATGGGCATTCCAACCCGACCTTGCCTGGATGCAATCCCTTGTAAATCAAGGACTTGCAGACCTCCCTCAGATGAGTTAAGGACTAACCCGCTCTTGCACTGCGGAAAACCCATTGATGTGCATAAGTCAAGCCTTGACAAGCGCGAACCAGCACCGAAAGGACGAAATATTGCAAAATAGTTTACTTGACAGCGCTTCTTGCAAGCCTCACCCGGCACGCGGGCATCCCTGCGCGGCGCGCGAGGCCTGCTCGCTGCGCCGCACAGATGGCAGCCCTGGGCGGGCGGTAAGACGTGCACCCCCTGTCACGTCGCGGCGACGCGCAGTTGCCGGCTGTAGCGATGTACCTCGTCCACCAGCACCGTCACATTCTCGGGCGGCGTGAACTGGGAAATCCCGTGACCCAGGTTGAAAACGTGACCGTCGCTGCCGCCGCCGGCGGCATAGCTGTCGAGCACGCCGCGCACCTGCTCGCGAATCGCGGCCTCCGGCGCAAACAGCACATTGGGGTCGATGTTGCCCTGCAGGGCCACCTTGCCACCAGTCCGGCGGCGCGCCTGGGTCAGGTTGACCGTCCAGTCCAGTCCCAGCGCGTCGGCGCCGATGCCGGTGAGTTCTTCCAGCCACAGGCCGCCGCCCTTGGTGAACACGATGGCCGGCACCTGCTGGCCGTCGTGCTCGCGCTTCAGCCCAGCCAGCACCTGGCGCATATAGGCCAGCGAGAAGGCCTGGTACATGCCATCGGCCAGCGTACCGCCCCAGGTATCGAACAGCATCACCGCCTGCGCGCCAGCCTCGATCTGCGCATTCAGGTAGGCCGCGACTGCCGCGGCGTTGATCTCCAGGATGCGGTGCATCAGGTCCGGGCGGCTGTACATCATGGCCTTGACCGTGCGGAAATCCGAGGAGCCGGCGCCTTCCACCATGTAGCAAGCCAGTGTCCAGGGGCTACCCGAGAAACCGATCAGCGGCACGCGCTGGCGGCCGTCCTGCACCAGGGCGCGGCGGATCTCGCTGACCGCGTCGAACACATAGGAGAGCGAGGCCATGTCCGGCACCGCCAGCTTCTTGACATCGCCCTCGGTACGCAGGGGATGCGCGAAGCGCGGTCCTTCGCCTTGCGCGAACGACAGGCCCAGGCCCATGGCGTCGGGCACGGTAAGGATGTCGGAGAAGAGGATGGCCGCATCGAGCGGATAGCGCTCGAGCGGCTGCAGGGTGACTTCGGTCGCGTAGGCCGGGTTCTTGGCCAGGCCGAGGAAGCTGCCGGCGCGAGCGCGCGTGGCGTTGTATTCAGGCAGGTAGCGCCCCGCCTGACGCATCAGCCACAGCGGGGTGTACTCGGTGGGTTGCCGGCGCAGCGCGCGCAGGAAGGTATCGTTCTGCAATGCGGTCATGGTCATCCTCGTAAGACCGCCATTTTACGGGATGGCCAGTCGCTGCCGGCAGTCTTGTGGCTGGCTCGGGACGATAGGCGAGGCGCGGCGGCCCCGGCGGCCAATCCGCCGGGGCCGACCGCTCAGATATCCGCCGCCAGTTCCTTGAAGGCCTGCGCGGCGCGGCGCATCCATTCGCGCGCGCGCGGGACATCGGGCTGCAGGCGGGCAAAGCCGTGCGTCATGCCGCTCGCTTCCAGCGTGATCACCGGTGCGCCGTAGCGCACCAGGTAATCGGCATAAGCCAGGCCGTCGTCACGCAGCACATCGTGAGCGGCGACCATCACTACGCTGGCCGGCGGCAGGTGCTTCGGCGCGGCGCCCATCAGGTGGATGCGCGTGTCTTCGATGGCAGCGCCTTCGGCGAGGCGCCCGGCACCGATGAATTCGGTCCAGAACCAGGCCATTTCGTCGCGTGTGAGGCCAGGACCATCCGCGAAGGCGCGATAGCTTTCGGTCGCCAGCACCGGGGCCGTCACGGGGTAGACCAGCAACTGGGCGTTGACCAGGCCCGGACGCGCATGCGCATTGGCCCAGCGCGCCGCCTGCGCCGCCAGGTGGCCGCCCGCGCTGTCGCCGGCCACGGCCAGGAAGCCCGCGTCCAGGCGCAAGCGCACGCGCTGCTCGGCGAACCACAGGACGGCTTCCAGCGCGTCGTCGCAAGGCGCCGGAAATGGAAATTCCGGCGCCAGCCGGTAATCCACGCTCGCCACCGCGCAGCCCGTGTCGGCAGCCAGCAGCGCTGCCACGCTGTGGTGCGTGTCATGCGAGCCGACCACCCAGCCGCCACCATGGAAGTAGACGATCAGGCGCGGCTCGGCCACGGCCTCGGGCCGGAACAGGCGCGCGGCCAGGGTGCGGCCCGGCAGCGGGATCTCCAGATCGGCGGCAACGACGCCTTCCGGATCCGGCATGATCGAGGTGGCTACGATCTCGGCGAAGCGTGCGCGGCGGCCGGCCGCATCGGCCGGTGTGGGTTGGCCGGCGTAGCGCTCGGCGAGACGGCGATAGTAGTCGAGGAGCTGGGGATCGATGGCCATGGCTGCTTGCGAGTGGAATTTGTCTGGTCTGTGCTCGACCGGCTAGTGTAGCGGGATCAGGACGCGAGGCGCATCAGCTCGATCTTGCTGCAGCGGTCCTGCACCGCCAGCAGGCCGGCGGCGCTGGCCCGGCCGAAGGCGACGTCATTGACGATGCCGAGCTGAAACCAGACCCCGCGGGCGCCGATCGCGATGGCGTCCTCGACCACCGGAGGCACGTCGGCGGCGCGACGGAAGATATCGACCCATTCGATACGCTGCCCCGACTCAGCCAGCACCGCGGCGGCATCGGCCAGGCTGGCGTGGCAGGTTTCCCCCAGGATGCGCTCGCCGGCATGGCGCGGGTTGACCGGCACGATACGGTAGCCGTGGCGCTGCAGGAAGGTAGCCACTTCGTGACTGGCGCGGTCGGGGTGGTCGGAGAGGCCAACCACAGCCACGGTCTTCATCGCCAGCATGCTGTGTATGGCCTGATGCATCTCGCTCACGTCTGTTCCTTCTCGTTGGGTTCCGGGGATTTGTCGCGGCCGGTGGCAGGCGGGCGGGCACAACTGCCCAGCCGCGCGAAAGGCACCGCCACCTGGTATGCGCCCTGTGCAAACGGCCCTACCGCGTAAGGCGCATAGTGCATTACCAGGCCACCGCGGTACAGGATAAATGGAGTGCGCGTATCACGCAGGGCTTGCACATCAAGCGCGCCGCGTTCGGGCTCGGCCGCGCCCTGCCGCTTCAGCTCGACCTGCAGTTCGTCGTTGAGTTTTTGCAGGCAAGCCTCGCCCGGCTGCAGCAGGTCTGCAAGCCGGACAGGCGTATAGACAGACCGGGCCGGCGCCGCGGATGCCGCTGATGCGGATTCGGCAGTATCGCTCCGCCAGGTGCCGCCGACAAAGTCGAGACTGCCGTGGGCACCGCCGCTATAGCGCCAGGTGGTACGCAGCAGGCTGACAACGCCGCCGTCGAGGCGCATCAGCTCGATCCCGCTGCGGCATTCCTGCTCGCCCTCACCGCATCCGCTGTCACGCAGCGATGCAATTAGCGCATCGAGTCGGGGGCGGCCAGTCTCCGGAAAGCGTTCGGTAAGTTGCGCGCCTGCCACTTTCACGGTGCGCTCACGGTAAATCGCCTTGCGGGTCAGCGTTAGTGTCTGCCGGCGGGTACCATCGATACTCATCCACTGCCCGGTGGCACTCAGCCCATCGGCGGAGACGGTGCCTTCGAAACGTGCACCAGCGCGGGGCTCGGGATACTCAGCCGGCGCCTGGACGTCGTCGCGCTCGCGCACGCTCAGGCGCCCCTGCGCTGTCAATTGGCCATCGAGTTGACGTGGTGCGGCGGCAAGCATTGAATCGTAACGGGCCGTTCCTTCGACCCGCTCGGTCCCGGCGCGCGAGAAAATCGTCAGCGCTACCTGCACGCCGCCGTCAAGCTCGCCCTGCCACAGCACGCCATTGGGCGCTTGCAACTCGGCGGCGCAAGCAAGACCGCCAGCAAACAGGGAAGCGGTTGACAGCGCCGCAATGCCAAGCTGGACAAGGCCTCTTGTGGTATGTGCGGAAGCAGGAGCGACGGGGGAAAAAGCGGAGTGAGGCGGCATGGCAATCGATGGCCGGACCGCAAAGCGGATGGCGAGTTCAGCGAAATCTATCGGACCCGCGCCACGTGGTGATGTTCCCGCCGCCTGGCGGCGGAGCAGATGCAATGCGCGCTAAAACGCCTATTTAGACGCTTTTTTAGTTACCGCGCTTTCAACTTCTTGCAAACCGATACATTTTGTTACTGCCATCCCCAAAAGTTTCCCCCACAATGCTTTAACACAATCAGTTTTTTGTGAAAGGCGTTCCCTCCCCCAAACAGAAAGGGAGGGCGCATTGAAGAAAGCCTAAGGAAGCATTCCCACCTAGATTGACCGGATCGCAGACGATGCTGCGGTCGGTGTACCAGGTTGAGATGATGTTGGCGCGTGCCGGTTCTGGTTGGTGAGATCGTCTGAATGCGATCAATACTGTCCGACCGGATGTTGGACCACCAAGAAAGTGGTTTGCGCCTGTTGGTTGACCTGGACCTTACCCGTTCCTTCGAATTGACCCCTCGAAGGGATTTTCCCGTCCGCGCGGAGCCTCCCCGGCCCGCGCGCTTTTTTTTGTCCTGAGCCGACAGAATAGTCGTTGGGATTCAAAAAAGGCAGCCGCGAGGCTGCCTTTTTTTTGCCGCTGCCAAAAAAACAACAGCTGCGGCGGTACTGCTTCTTCTTACCGTTTCCGACGCAGGCGCGCGATGGCAGCCAGTTGCGCAGTAGCAACAGCCAGCTCGCCTTGCGCACGTGCCAGGTCGAGATCGCTGCTCTGATTCTGCATCAGCTCCTCGGCGGCGCGCTTGGCTTCCTGCGCCTTGGCTTCGTCGAGGTCGCCGCCGCGGATCGCGGTGTCCGCCAGCACGGTGACGTGCTTGGGCTGGACTTCGAGAATCCCGCCGGCCACGAACACGAACTCTTCGCTGCCGTCTTCCTTCTCGATGCGCACCGCGCCCGGCTGAATACGCGTAATCAGCGGCGTATGGCCCGGCAGGATACCCAGCTCGCCCGACTCGCCCGGCAGCGCCACGAACTTCGCCTGACCGGAGAAGATCGACGATTCGGCGCTGACGACGTCTACAAGAATGGTTGCCATGTGAATTCCTTTAGTCCCTGAAAGCTTCGGCTTCCCGTTGCCAGGAAGCAAGTATTCCGCGCTCAGGCTGAGCGCGGCCGCCGCCGACATTGCTGTCCGCGGCAACCGCCACTACGGCGCTGAAAGCGAAAGACGCCGCTTACTGGAGCTTCTTGGCCTTCTCGAAGGCTTCGTCGATCGAACCGACCATGTAGAACGCTTGCTCGGGCAGGTGATCGCACTCGCCGTCCACCAGCATCTTGAAGCCACGGATGGTTTCCTTCAGCGGCACGTACTTGCCCGGCGAACCCGTGAACACTTCCGCGACGTGGAAGGGCTGCGACAGGAAACGCTGGATCTTACGAGCACGCGACACAGCCTGCTTGTCTTCCGGCGACAGTTCGTCCATGCCCAGAATCGCGATAATGTCGCGCAGTTCCTTGTAGCGCTGCAGCGTTTGCTGAACGCGACGGGCCACGTCGTAGTGCTCCTGACCCACGACTTGCGGGTCGAGCTGACGCGAGGTCGAGTCGAGCGGATCGACGGCGGGGTAGATACCCAGCGCGGCGATGTCACGCGACAGCACGACGGTCGAGTCCAGATGCAGGAAGGTGGTAGCAGGCGACGGGTCGGTCAAGTCATCCGCAGGCACGTACACGGCCTGGATCGACGTGATCGAGCCGGTCTTGGTCGAGGTAATGCGCTCTTGCAGCTTGCCCATTTCCTCGGCCAGCGTCGGCTGGTAACCCACTGCGGAAGGCATACGGCCCAGCAGTGCGGACACTTCCGTACCGGCCAGCGTGTAGCGGTAGATGTTGTCGACGAAGAACAGGATGTCGCGGCCTTCGTCGCGGAACTTCTCGGCCATGGTCAGGCCGGACAGTGCCACGCGCAGACGGTTGCCCGGCGGCTCGTTCATCTGGCCGAACACCATGGCCACCTTGTCGAGAACGTTCGAGTCCTTCATTTCGTGGTAGAAGTCGTTCCCTTCACGGGTACGCTCGCCCACGCCGGCGAACACCGACAAACCGCTGTGCTGCTTGGCGATATTGTTGATGAGCTCCATCATGTTCACGGTCTTGCCAACGCCGGCGCCACCGAACAGGCCAACCTTACCGCCCTTTGCGAACGGGCAGACCAGGTCGATCACCTTGATGCCGGTTTCCAGCAGGTCAACCGAAGGCGACAGTTCGTCGAACTTCGGAGCCTTCTGGTGGATACCGCGCCGCTCGTCCGATGCGATCGGGCCGGCATCGTCGATGGGACGACCCAGCACGTCCATGATGCGGCCCAGGGTGCCTTGACCAACCGGCACCGAAATCGGGGCGCCGGTGCTCTTCACCGCCATGCCGCGGCGCAGGCCGTCCGACGAACCCAGGGCAATGGTACGCACCACGCCGTCACCCAGCTGTTGCTGCACTTCGAAGGTCAGGCCCTTCTCGGCGAACGAGGCTTCGTTGCTCTCTTCCAGCACGAGCGCGTCGTACACCTTCGGCAGCGCGTCGCGGGGGAACTCGATGTCCACCACGGCGCCAATACACTGCACAATATTTCCGATACTCATTTCGTATCTCCGATAGCTTGAATACTTGACGCCTTAGACGGCTGCGGCACCGCTGACGATTTCCGACAGTTCCTTGGTGATCGCTGCCTGACGGGTCTTGTTGTAGACCAGTTGCAGTTCGCCGATCACGTTCTTGGCGTTGTCGGATGCAGCCTTCATGGCCACCATGCGCGCCGACTGCTCGGACGCCATGTTTTCGGCCACGGCCTGGTACACCAGCGCTTCGACGTAGCGGACCAACAGTTCTTCCACCACGGTCTGGGCGTCGGGCTCGTAGATGTAATCCCACGAGTAGGCGCGCTTTTCATCTTCGGTCTGGGCAAACTTGTCGGCGGGGAGCGGCAGCAGCTGCTCCACCATCGGCTCCTGCTTCATCGTATTGATGAACTTGGTGTAAGCCAGGTACACAGCGTCCACCTCACCATTGGTGTAGGCGTCGAGCTGGACCTTGATCGCACCGATCAGTTTTTCCAGATGCGGGGTGTCACCGAGCTGCACCACGTGCGAAACCACCTTGGCGCCGATGCGGCCCAGGAACTGCATGCCCTTGGAACCAATGGCGGTGCTTTGCACCTGCACGCCGCGGCCTTGCAGCTCACGCAGCTCATTGGTCACCGCGCGCAGCACGTTCGTGTTCATGCCGCCGCACAGCCCCTTGTCGGTCGTCACCACGATCATGCCGACGCGCTTGATGTCGCGCGCCACCATGAAGGGGTGCTTGAACTCGGGGTTGGCTTCAGCCAGGTGCGCCGCGATATTGCGCACTTTCTCAGCGTAAGGACGGGCGTTACGCATCCGTTCCTGCGCCTTGCGCATCTTGGACGCGGCGACCATCTCCATCGCCTTGGTGATCTTGCGCGTGTTTTGCACGCTCTTGATCTTGGTTCGAATTTCTTTCGTTCCGGCCATATCTTCCTCTCCATTCGTGCTGCGGCGGCACCGTCATGGCAACGGCGCCGGCGCAGTTTCGTGGAATTGCGCGGTTAGAACGCGGCGGACTTCTTGAAATCCTCGATCGCGGCACGCAGCGTGGCTTCATCTTCCTTCGACAGATCCTTGGTATCTTCGATGCGGTTGATGAGGTCGGCGTACTTGGTCTTCAGATGGTCGTGCAGGCCCTTCTCGAACGCGAGAATGTCCTTCACTTCCACGTTGTCGAGGAAGCCGTTGTTGGCTGCGTACAGCGACGCGGCCAGCTGCCACACCTGCAGCGGCAGGTATTGAGCCTGCTTGAGCAGTTCGGTCACGCGGCGGCCGCGCTCGAGCTGCTTGCGGGTGGCATCGTCCAGGTCGGAAGCGAACTGCGCGAACGCAGCCAGTTCACGATACTGGGCCAGGTCGGTACGGATACCGCCGGACAGCTTCTTGATGACCTTGGTCTGGGCGGCACCACCAACGCGCGACACCGAGATACCGGCGTTGATTGCGGGGCGGATACCTGCGTTGAACAGGTCGGTTTCCAGGAAGATCTGGCCGTCGGTGATCGAGATCACGTTGGTCGGCACGAAGGCGGACACGTCGCCAGCCTGCGTTTCGATCACGGGCAGCGCGGTCAGCGAGCCGGTCTTGCCGGTCACGGCACCCTTGGTGAACTTCTCGACGTAGTCGGCGTTCACGCGGGCTGCGCGCTCGAGCAGACGCGAGTGCAGGTAGAACACGTCGCCGGGGTAGGCTTCGCGGCCCGGCGGGCGGCGCAGCAGCAGCGACACCTGGCGGTAGGCCCAGGCTTGCTTGGTCAGGTCGTCATAGACGATCAGCGCGTCTTCGCCGCGGTCGCGGAAGTACTCACCCATCGTGCAGCCGGCGTAGGCAGCCAGGTACTGCATGGCGGCGGAGTCCGAAGCCGTTGCCGCGATCACGATGGTGTACTCCATCGCGCCGAGCTCTTCGAGCTTGCGCACCACGTTGTTCACGGTCGAAGCCTTCTGACCGATTGCCACGTAGACGCAGAAAACGCCCTTGCCCTTCTGGTTGATGATGGCGTCGACAGCGACGGCGGTCTTGCCGGTCTGGCGGTCGCCAATGATCAGCTCGCGCTGGCCACGGCCGATCGGCACCATCGCGTCGATCGACTTCAGGCCGGTCTGCACCGGCTGGCTAACCGACTGGCGTGCGATCACGCCAGGGGCAACCTTCTCGATCACGTCAAATTCCTTGGCGTTGATCGGGCCCTTGCCGTCGATCGGCTGGCCCAGCGTGTTGACCACGCGGCCCAGCAGTTCCTTGCCAACCGGCACTTCCAGAATGCGGCCGGTGCACTTGACCGGGTCGCCTTCGGAAATGTGTTCGTAGTCGCCCAGCACCACGGCGCCGACAGAGTCGCGCTCGAGGTTCAGCGCGAGGCCGAAGGTGTTGCCGGGGAATTCCAGCATCTCGCCCTGCATCACGCCGGACAGGCCGTGCACGCGGCAGATACCATCGGTCACGGAAATCACCGTGCCGGTGTTGCGCACTTCAGCGTCAGCGCCAAGACCCGAGATGCGGGACTTGATCAGCTCGCTGATTTCTGAGGGGTTCAGTTGCATCACAATGCTCCTAATTCTTCAATCCGTCGGCCGGTATGCGCGCTTACGCGCATCATGCGGTCAGCGCCACTTGCATTGCTGCCAGGCGCGCACGCACGGAGGTGTCGAGCACTTCGTCGCCGACCTTGACGCGCACGCCGCCAATCAGCGACGGGTCCACCGCAACCGAAGGCTGCAGCTTGCGGCCGAACTTGCGTTCGAGTGAGGCGACGAGGTCGGTCAGGGTTGCGCCCTCGATAGGGAAGGCACTCGTGATCTCGACATCTGCCGACCCTTCACGGTCGTTCTTGAGCGCATGGAACTGCTCGGCGATTTCCGGCAATACCGACAGGCGGTGGTTAGCCACCAGCAGGCTGACAAAGCGCCTGGCTTCGTCGTTGACCGGAGACTTCAGGGCCGACAGGAACAGTGCGGTCAGCTTGTCGCCTTGCACGTTCGGATCGCCAGCCACCGCCTTCAAGTCGGGATTGGCGGCAACTTGCCCCATTTCCGACACCAGCTCGGACCATGCATCCAGATTGCCGCTCGACTCGGTCGCGACGCGGAACAGCGCCTCTGCGTAGGGACGGGCAATGGTTGCGGTTTCAGCCATGATTAGAGCTCAGCCTTGAGTTGATTGAGCAGATCCGCGTGGACCTGCGCGTTCACTTCGCGCTTGAGGATCTGCTCGGCACCCTTGACGGCCAGCACGGCGACCTGGTCGCGCAATTGCTCGCGCGCGCGGGTAACTTGCTGATCGGCTTCGGCCTTGGCCTGGGCAATGATGCGTGCGGCTTCTGCCTGGGCGTTCTGCTTGATCTCGTCAGCCGTCAGCTGGGCGCGCTTCTCGGCGTCGGCGACGCGTTGGGCACCTTCGGTGCGGGCTTCGGCCAGGGCCTGGTCCACACGCTTGTTGGCGAGTTCGAGCTCAGCCTTGCCTTTTTCGGCGGCGGCGAGGCCATCGGCGATCTTCTTTGCGCGTTCGTCGAGCGCCTTCACCAGCGGCGGCCAAATGAATTTGGCAACTACCCACCACAGGATGAAGAACACGACCATCTGCGCAAGAAACGTTGCGTTCAGATTCATGGTGTGTTCCTTTCGGTAATCAAACTACAGATAAATGCGCAAGGGCGGCCAGGCTAAGTGGCCCGCGCCGCCCGTCAGCATCATGCAGACCGAAAAGAATTACTTGATGACAGCCAGCAGCGGGTTGGCGAATGCGAACAGCATTGCAACACCAACACCGATCAGGAATGCCGCGTCGATCAGGCCAGCCAGCAGGAACATCTTGGTTTGCAGCGGGTTCATCAGCTCGGGCTGACGTGCGCACGCTTCGATGTACTTGCCGCCCATCAGGGCGATACCCAGGCAGGCGCCGATTGCGCCCAGACCGATGATGATGCCGATACCGATGGCGGTCAGACCCTGGATGTTGGCGAGATATGCTTGCATGACGACTCCTTTAATTGAGAAGAGACTTAGAACCAAAAAACCGAAAAACCGAAAACTTGAAAATCAGTGGTGATCGTGAGCCTGGCCGATGTACACCAGCGTCAGCATCATGAAAATAAAGGCCTGGAGCAAAACGATCAGAATGTGGAAGATCGCCCAGACAGCACCGGCCAGTACGTGACCGACGAAGCCCAGCGCGGACAGGTCTGCGCTGAACGTCCAGATGGAACCCAGCAGCGCGATCAGCAGGAACACCAGTTCGCCGGCGTACATGTTGCCGAACAACCGCATGCCCAGCGAAACCGCCTTGGCCAGGAATTCGATCAGGTTCAGGACCAGGTTGAACGGGGCCAGGTACCACTTGGCGCCGAACGGGGCCGACAGCAGCTCATGTGCGAAACCGCCCACGCCCTTGATCTTGAAGCTGTAGTAAATCATCAGCACCAGCACGGCGCATGACATGCCCAGCGTGCCGTTCAGGTCGGCCGTGGCAACGGCGCGATGGTGCGGCAGGTGGATGTGGAAGATGCCCAGCAGGCCGTTCAGGCCGGTGACCCAGTCGACCGGGATCAAGTCGACGGCGTTCATCACGGTGATCCAGCAGAACACCATCAGCGCCAGCGGAGCGATGAAGGAACGGTCGCCGTGGATGATGCCCTTGGCCTGGTCGTCGACCATCTCGACGATCATTTCGACGAATGCCTGGAAACGGCCCGGCACGCCGGCGGTGGCGCGGCGCGCTGCGGCGTACAGGAACAGGCAGGCGATGGCGCCGCACAGTACCGACCAGAACACGGTGTCGTAGTTGATGATGCTGAAGTCAACCACGGAGGCTTGCTTGCCGCCGACCGAGTTGAAATTCTGCAAGTGTTCGGCGATATAGCCGGAGGGGGTGAGGGCCTGTTCGGCGCCTTGAGCAGCTGACATGTCGAAACGAACCGTAATATTGCGAAACCAATTGCCGGCATTTTGCCGGTACGCTTCTTGCACCGCCTTCAGC